>USBW01000087.1 GCA_900553045.1 uncultured Mycoplasmatota bacterium
AACAAAAAAGAGCAATTTCTTGCTCAATTGAAAATACATCAAATTAATAATTTGTACATCTAGTTAAATGATATGGTTTTAAAGTAAGGTTTTTATTTTTCTTTTGCATAAATAAATAATCATTAATATCAATGCTGCTATATTTATGATTTAACTTTTGATTAATCATATCTATTACAGTAAGCATATTTGCACGAATTTCAACTTCGTAAATTGAATTATTAGAAATTTCGATTTGATTATCAACTGTTTTTGATAATTCATCATCATAATTTAATATTCCTATTCCTCTCAAAATCTGAGGTATTTTATAATCAGCACAACCTACTAAATGTGTGTAATCAACTTCGATTTTTTCTTTTTGTTCTCTGATATGTAAAATATCAGATGTTAATAATTGTGCTAGTTTATAAAAATATATTGTTTGATTATTATAAGTTCTTTCATCTTTAAAGCTAGGAAAATATTTTATAATTGTTTCAAATAATTCTGCATCTGAAGTAATATTGATAAAAGTTTCCTTGCATTTTTTCATTTACAATAGTACTTATTTCTTTTATTATTTTAAATCTTTCTTCTAATAAGGAAATTTCTATATTTCCCTTTAAAATATTAGAAAAACATTCTTGACTAATATTTGAAAAATCAGTAGTTTTTGATTTCTTAACGTACTTTAATAAAGCATATAATAAAGCAATTGAACCATCTAATTTATCAGAGTCTGTTTCTATAGACCATTTAGGGCTTCCCCAAAAAGAGAAATCAATTGATTCATAAATTAATAAAAAATTAATAATTGTTTCAACCGGTAATTCTAATAATCCAAATGGAGATGATGAAAGCCAGTGTTCCATTTTTATATTTTCAATTTTTTCTATAAATTGATTTAATTTTTCTTTGTTTATAGACACATACTTTGAATTTTTTGATACATATTTACAGCTTTCTATTATATTTTATAACATAAATGATTAACATTCCTTACATTATTTTTTTCTTGTTATTTCATTATCGGCATAGAATTTATATACAGGACTTCCATACATTCTTCTAAAACGTTTTTCAATAAAATCTATATTTTCCCCATATCTATTTGCTTTTTGTTGCCAGTATTCTTTATATCTTTCTGGACTATATTCATCCTTTTTAAAATAATTTTTTTGATAATATAACGAAAAGAAAAGATCTGTTAAATCTAAATCTACTAAAGTATCCATTCCATTTTCTAGACAACATTCTGCGACACGTTTTACACAATCACTAAAGTGAAAGCCTCCAATCACAATTTCATCTACAAAACCAAGTTGATTAATTAAGTATTGTTCATTCGAATATTTTATATCCTTATCTTCTTTTTCAGTTCCATCTTCATTATATCCACTAGCTTCTTTAAAGGTAATATCAGTATATATAATTCTATCGTTTGGCATAGGGTTAATTCCAAATATTTTTTTATCAGGGTACAAAGCATATACTATTTGATAACCTTTTTTTCTATATCTTTCATTTATACACTCATTAAGAACATCAAAAGGTTTTTCTCTTTTCATTTCTTCATAAAAATCATTTGGAAATAAGAAAACTTTATTAAATTCTTGTATGGGATATAAATATAAAAAGATTTTATTTTCCACATTATCATCTCCAATTGATATAATTTTACCATATCTAAGTATTTATTTGAAGCAAAGTATACTTATCTTTATCAAATTTACTTTGTTTTTTATTGGGTATAACTTGTAAAATCGAATTACTGGATAAGTTATTAATATCAAACTTTTCTTTATTAATGGTTATAGGATTTATTTTATAATATTTACTAAGTGATGAAATATATTTATCAATATCTTCTTTTGTCTTCTCATTTGATAGGATAATATCTTTTTCATTAATATTAACTACCATATCAAAACAATCGTTTCTAAACATATAACCAATGTTTTCAATTTCTTTTTTATTGATATTAATTTTCTTAATGATAATTTCATCTTTTACTTTTTCTATTTCAATGGAATCAATATATTTTTTGATTAACTCTGATTTTTGTTTTTTGCTAAGTTTGTTCCACAGTCCATTTTTTCTGACATAAAAAGATTTATACTTTAATTTTTCTAATTGAAATAGATTAGTATATAGTTTCAATTCCTCTTTATTATTAATATTCTTGTTCGCTTGTTTTAAATTATTTAGTTTAAGTTCAGTTTCTTCTATCTGCCTCTTAATACTGATTTCTTCATCTTTAAATTCATCTAATTCAATAACACTATCAACATAGGCTTTTTTGATTCTTTTTAGCTTGTTATTTAATTCTTTTACTATTTTGTTATATCTTTCTATTTCAATAGTAATATCTTCGTTAAAAAATGATTTATAGTTATTATCTATAAGTAGGTAATAATCTAGCATATCATTTAAAAATAGCATTAAAGGTTCTTCAATTTTCTTTTCATTAATTCTAGTATTACAACAATTACATCTATAGTAGATTTGAGTAGGTTTATTTTTAGAGGTAGTAGAAGAGCCACCCATGATTTTATTACATTTAGAACAAACTATTTTTTGCATATATACATAGGTGTGTTTCCTAGTATAGTTTTTTAAATTCTTTTCCTTTTGTTTTTGGACTAATTTAAAATCATCTTTATTAATAATGGCAGGGCATACATCTTCAAGTAATATTGTTTCTTCATCTTTAATTCTTTTTCGATGTTGATAATCTCCAGCATAAATATAATTAGAAAGCATTCTATCAATTGTTGTTGTTCTCCAATGTCTATTAAGAGCATTTTTATCATTCAATTCTTTTGTAATAGCACAAACTGATGAACCATTAAGATAAGATTTAAAAATATCTTTTACAACTTCGCTTTCAATATCATCAATCACTAATTCTTTATTAACTTTTCTGTAACCAATAGGGGCTTTACCACTAAAATGACCTTTTTTCGCTGCACCAGTTAAACCAAATTTTGTTCTTTCACTAGTTCTTTCAATTTCTAGTTGGGCAAGTATTGTAGTCATTCTAATAAAAAATTTCCCTGTTGCAGTATCGGTATTAATTTCTTCTGACACGCTTTCTAAACTAGTATCCGTTTCTTCAATTAATTTACAAATGCTTTCTAAGTCTTGGATAGAACGAGTAAGTCTATCTAGTTTATAGACAATGATTTTATTTATTTTACCACTTTTTAAATCGTTAATCATCTCTTGAAACTTAGGTCTTTCCATACTTTTAGCAGAAACACCTTCTTCACGATAAATCTTATAAATTGTATAGCCTTTAAAGTCACATAGTTTTTTCATACTTTCTTCTTGTTCATCTAAACTATGTCCATACCTCGATTGATCTTCTGTAGAAACACGAGGATAAAGTCCAACGATAAAGTTCTTCTTTTCGTTCATTTTTTCTTCTCCTTTCTTTTTGAACGACAAAAAAACAAGAGAGAATTTCCCTTGTGTAAAGAACTCCAAAATATTTAAAATATACGGTTATATATATTTTCCGTATATTACCATTTTATCACATTTTTTTAGGAACGTAAATGGCAAGGTAATTACGAAATCATTTGTAAAACTAATGTTTCTAGTTTTTTTATAGTAATAGTATCTAAACTATCCTTTATATAGATATTATTATCATTCTTAAAGATAAGTAGAACTAAACAAGATAGATTATTACTAATAATAATTTTATGTGGTTCATTGATTGAAAGGTTAGTTTTATCAAAATGAATATTTTTCCCATTTATAAACTCAATATGTAGTTTTGATATTTTAGGTATCTTCATAAGTTTTTCTTTAACACATAAAGGAAATTCTAATTGTTCTATGGTTATTTTCATTTAAGTAAACCTCCTTTCAAACATGAAAAAATCCCATATCAACGAGTGATATAGGATATTTTTATAAAATAAAACTCACACGAGGTGTGAGTAATTCTCTCAATGGAGCAGATGATGGGAATCGAACCCACGTAGTTAGCTTGGAAGGCTAAGGTTCTACCATTAAACTACATCTGCAGTTTTTTAAACATCTTTCACAAGACATTTTAAATTATATAGGCATTTTTTA
>USBW01000088.1 GCA_900553045.1 uncultured Mycoplasmatota bacterium
AGGTCCAGTTGGTCCCGTAGCCCCTGTAGCTCCAGTAGGTCCGGTAGGTCCCGTAGCCCCTGTAGCTCCAGCAGGTCCGGTAGGTCCCGTAGCCCCTGTAGCTCCAGCAGGTCCAGTAGGTCCCGTAGCCCCTGTAGCTCCCGTAGGTCCGGTAGGCCCAGTGGCTCCTGTAGCTCCAGCAGGTCCGGTAGGTCCAGTGGCTCCTGTAGGCCCAGTAGCACCAGTAGTACCGGTAGTTCCGGTAGCGCCAGTAGGCCCTTGAGGTATAGTTAAGTTTAGAGTAAAGTTAGGTGATACTCCAGTAATCGTAGCTGCTGCAGCACTACCAGGAGCACCAGTAGTAACACTACCAATTGTTAAAGTAGGAGTAGCTGAAGCTCCAGTTGGTCCCGTAGCTCCCGTAGCCCCTGTAGCACCTGTTGCCCCAGCAGGTCCGGTAGGTCCCGTAGCCCCTGTAGCACCAGTAGCTCCTGTTGCTCCAGTTAACCCTTGAATACCTTGAGGTCCGGTAGGCCCAGTAGGTCCTGTTGCTCCAGCTGGTATTACAAAGTCTAAAATGGCATTACCAGCTGTTCCGCTATTAGTTACAGTGGCACTACTTCCAGGAGCTCCAGTTCTTGTTGTTCCAACTACAACTGTAGCAGGCCCCGTAGGCCCAGTAGGCCCGGTTGGCCCTACAACACCAATTGTTACAACATTATCAAACTTTGGAAAATTGTTCCCACAGCCTGGATTACAGTTTCCGTTTCTGTTATTCATAATTTTCTCCTTTCATTCTATTCTATGCTTAAATTGCTAAATAGTCGCGTCCTTTGTCGGTTTTTTTCATCTTTTTACAATCTTAAACTTTTTTTCTTTTTTATTAAAGATTTCTTTTTAAATGACTTTTTTTCTTGCTTATTAATACTTAGTACCAAACCGATTAAAATCATATAAGATAAAAGACTAGAACCACCATAACTTATGAAAGGCAGAGTAACTCCTGTAATTGGTAATAATCCTATTGTCATCGCAATATTTTGCAATTGTTGATAGATTAAAACTCCAATTACTCCTGCAATTATTAACTTATTTCTTTTTTCTTTGTTCTTTTCTCCAACTTTAATAATAGCTAGATCAAAAGTGATAATAGTAGTTATTAAAACTACTGCTCCAACCAAACCAAAACAACTGATAAAGCTAGTAAAAATAAAATCTGTGTGGCCTTCAGGATAATATAATTTAATGTTGTTAAAACCATGACCAAAGATCCCACTTGAAGCAATATTAATAATTGAATTTTCCAGTTGCATTCCTTGAGAGTTCGACCAATCAAACAACCTATCTAATCGGTAGAAAAAGCTACTTCCTAAAACATTAATAAACAACTCTTTCTGAAAATAATAAAGATACAAGATGCCCCCTAATAAAGCTAGTACTATGAAAAAGAATAGAACAAACCAACGAAGTCTTATCCCTGATAAAAATAAGAGTAAAAAACAAGCGACAAGATAAGTGAAGATAGCTCCAGTATCTGGCTCTAAAAAAGTTAGAATACTGGGAATTAAAATAATTATGAAAGCAAGTAATAGCTCTATTATCTCTTCTTTAGTACTTCTGATTTCTTTTTTGCTTAATATATCTGCTAGCAGTAAAATAATTCCTATCTTCATAAATTCACTTGGCTGAAATCCACCAATGATAGGGATGTCAAACCAAGCTTTAGTACCATTGATACTCTTGCCAAAAATTAATACTAAAAATAATAAAAGAACATTTACAAGATAAATATAGAAACTATATTTGGCAATTCTTTCAATTCCTATTTTATATATAATAAAAACTAAAATAGCACTGGCTAGATAAAAAACTATTTGTTTTAATACTAAATTTTGAGTTAAATAAGTAGAGAAGCTATAAAGAGCTAAAATACTGATAACAAAAAATATTCCTAAACATAAAATAATTGTCCCATTTAATCTATTTTTTATTTTCATGTTATTATTATGACCATTTGGTATTTTTTTATTTATCATTTTCATAAAATGTATTAATAGTAAAGGAGAGTTTTAGATGAAAAAAATACCAAATATTTTTAAGCCAGCTAAAGATCGTGAATTTAATAATAATAAAAAAGTATACTATTCTTATTTAGATAACATCTTTATCGATGATAACCATTCAGTTGATAATCGTAGGAAGGAAGAACCGATTGATGTTCTTTATCGGCTATCTCATGACGGATCGTATATTTTTAATAAAAAAGTAATTATTAGAACTAAGGATAAAGTTTATAATACTAAAATTGCCGGAACTTTAAATAATAAAATTATTACTTTAGATGGCGATACTATTTTATTAAAAGATATCTTAGCAATTGAAGAACAATAAAAAAAGAACTCGAAAGCTCTTAAAGATAAGACTTTTTAGTTCTTTTTATATACATGCAATAAATGTGTCATCTAGACATCTTAGTGTACCTACACAATTTAAATTGATAGTGCAGAAAGAGTCAGTTGCTACATATGGATAAACAGAAGCTGTATCAGGATTTGGAGCTAATACTCTTAAAGTGGCACAGCAGTCTTCGACAGCTTCACATCTAAAGACACTTGATGTTCCAGTGGTGCCATTTAAAGTATATGGCATTGTCCAAAGAGAATTGGTTCCACAAGTGTATAGACTTACTGGCCTTGTATTTAGGATGTTAGTATTAACACTATTAAGACCTAGAAATGGTCTATCGCATGACATAATTCCTGAATCTGCACATTGTCCTTGTTTTTGAATTTTTACTATTGTACATAAAATATCACTTAGGCAAGAACAATCATTTTGATTACACATGATCTATTCTCCTTTCTATAAGCAATCTACAAATGTATCAGCTAAGCATCTTAAGGCTCCAATACATTTTGAATTAATTGTAAAAAATGAATCTGTTCCAACATACGGAAGTGTTGAAGTCGTATCAGGATTTGGTGCTAATACTCTTAAGGTAGTACAGCAGCCAGAGATTTTTTCAACACGGAACACTGTTGATGTACCAGTAGTACCATTTAGAGTATACGGTATAGAAATTTGAGAATTTTCACAGCTGTATAATGTTACTGGTCGCGTATTAAAAACAAAACTGTTACCTGTGTTTATGACACCTAAAAATGGTCTATCACAAGAGTTAGGTATATCGTCGATCTTACCTGCTTTTTCCTGTAAGAGACATATTACTTGTAGTATGTTACCAATACAACAATTATTTTCATTATTCATCTTATCCACCCCTTTATTTCTTTCTAATATAAAATATTCTTGAACTTCTATTTGGTGTGTTATTAATACCTAGTAATATTATTATATGAAAAAATGTTTTCATTTTGACTAATTTGGAGTATAATTACTGTAGGTGATTTTATGTTTTGGGAATATGTAATAATTATAGTCGTGTTTTTAATATTATTACTGGCAATTTTAAAGATTAATAATAAAGATATTAAACTAGATATGAACAAGTTGGTAGAATATCTTGGCGGAAAAGAGAATATTATTAGCACTGAGACTAATCTTTCAAGGTTTTTGGTTAAGTTAAAAGATCCTTCTAAAGCAGATAAGGAAGCAATTATTAAACTTGGTGCTAAAGGAATTGTTGAGCTTGATGATCAACTGAAGATTGTTTTAGGCAAAGATTCTAAACAGTTGAAAAAGTATATTGATGATTTAAAAATATAGTTATTTTTCGTGAAAAAGGTTCAAAATTAGTGGATCTTTTTTCTTTTATGACATATTTCGACAAAGAGGCTTGTTATGATGAAACTGAGTTGGGAATATGTCGTTTTTTGATAGTGTTTTGTTGGATATTATTTTTTTAATTTTTCCAATTGTCTGTTATTTTATTTTATTAGTTTATAAAACTAATATTAACGATCATAAAAATTTATTTTTACTTGATATAGCTAATGCGACATCTTTATTTTTAATAATTCATTTCAGTAGTTATTATTCGTATAATTATTATTTGATGTTGCTTGTTAACATTCCACTTTTGATCAGCTATCTTTATAAAAGGAAGT
>USBW01000089.1 GCA_900553045.1 uncultured Mycoplasmatota bacterium
TATTTTTATAACCTAAATTACCTATAAAATAATTATCATTATCAAAGTAAGAAGTTAATTCTTCTTCCTTGCTCTCAAGAAGATAACCGTCTATAAAAAAGTTGGCCTTAACATCGTTATTATTAACAATGCTAACAATTTCCTCTAAGTATTTCTGATCAGCAAATTGAAAAACCAGATAAACTTCTTTTTTACTTTTATTACCTTGAATAATAAATTTATCCTGATATGATTTAATACTAACTTCAGGTAATTCTTTGACGAAGACTAGTAAATTGCTATTATAAGATCCTAACTTCTTCATTTTGGAATAACTGCTATTAACATCAACTACTCTACCACTTAAGCCTGGGATAATATAATCATCAAAAACTAAAGCATCAACAGGCTCTACTGCATATTTTAAAGATTCATCTTTAAGTTCAATCATGATCGGATCTTTAGATTTAGAAAAATCTACTATTTTATCAGTATAATAAAAACTAAAACACGTAAGAGCAAAGATGCTCATAATCTTAAATAGTCTTTTCAAAATCCATCACCTAATAAAACAATATGAAAGCGTCTTAAAAATTTTTACTAATTTAAAAAGAGCTTCTACTTGAAAAAGTCATGTTTTTTAAAAGGAGCTTTAAGAAATCTCGCCATTGCTCTAGCATTAGTTAAATAGGTAAATCTAACATTATTCTTTTTATTATTAACTATTTTATCGACCATAAACTTAGCTATAACTTCAGGCCTTTCACCTAAAATATTATAAACATTTTTTGTTTTTTCATCTAAAGTAATTTTTTCACCATCGCCCAAAGCATTAAAAATAAAATTAGTGTTCATAATACCAGGAGTAAGCTTACCAACAATCAAGGAAGGAGCTAACTTATCGACTTCAAAAGCTAGAGCTTCAGTAAAATAAGTAACTGCTCTTTTACTAGTCCCATATAAAGACAAACCTAAAATCTTGGCATCGTTACTACCATGACCCTCAACATTATAGATAGCTCCAAAACCTTGTTTGATCATCACTGGAACAATTAGTCTTGAAGCTAAAATTGTTCCTTTTAAATCAATATCCAGCAAAGTGTTTATCTCTTTTTCAGTAAGTTGCCATAAAGCTTTATTAGGTTGATTTACCCCAGCATTATTAATCCAAATATCAATGGTTTGAAATTTTTCTAAGACACTAGCAATCAACTTTTCTAAAGAAGTAGTAATAGTAACATCAGCATTTATAGCAAGTACCTCTCCTTTAGAAGATAAACTATTCAAAGAGTCGTAAGCCTCCTTCAAAGCATCATCAGCAATATCAGATATAACAACATTAAAATCATAACTTCTAAAAACTTTAGCCATCGCTAACCCAAAACCTCTAGCACTACCAGTAATAACAACAGTCTTCATCTTATCCTCCTATTATTTTTGACATTTGTCACAATAATATGTGCTTCTGCCACCGATCTTTACGCGTTTAATAATATTATTACAAACTCGACATTCACAACCTTCGCGCTTATGCACTAAAAGATCATTTTGAAAAAGCCCACTTACCCCTTCTTCAGAAGTATAACTTCTAATAGTAGTTCCGCCTTCTAAGATCGCTTTTTCTAAAACTTTTCTAGTATTAGTAATAATTTGCTCACATTCATCACCAGTTAGATCTTTAGCTTTTCTAAATGGATTAATTTTTGATAAAAATAATACCTCATCGGCATAAATATTGCCAATTCCTGTAATGATTGACTGATCAAGTAAAACAGTTTTAATCGGTAAATTTCTACTTTTATAACAATCTAACAAATATTCTTTAGTAAGATTAGGATCCCAAGGCTCATAACCCAATTTAGCAAAATAAGGATTCTTTTCCAAAGCATCTTTTTTTATCAAGTGCATCCTGCCAAACTTTCGAACATCTTGATAACGTAAATCAAAATCATCATCAAAAATAAAACGAACGTGTTCATGCTTTTTTACTTCATCTTTAGCATTACGATATAAATATTTACCTTCCATTCTTAAATGACTGAGTAAATAATAATCATCAAACTCAAATATTAACCACTTACCACGGCGCTTTAATCCCAAAATATGCTCTCCAACTAAAGACTTCTTGACAAAATCTAGATCATCACCTTCAAAAATACGGGGATAAATTATATCGATCTCTTTTAAACAACGACCTTTTAATTTTTTTTCTAACTTTCTTCTTACAGTTTCAACCTCTGGCAACTCTGGCATCAAACCACCTCCTACTTCGCTTCATACCAATTAACACCACTATTAATATCAACTTTTAATGGAACTTTAAGTTTATAGGTATTTTCCATTATTTCTCTTACAATCGAAACTACTGTCTCGTATTCTTCTTTTAAAACATCGAATAACAACTCATCATGAACCTGAATAATCATTTTAGACTTTAAGCCAAGTTCATTAAATTTAGCATAGATCTCAATCATCGCCTTCTTTAAAATATCAGCACTAGTACCTTGAATAGGTGTATTTAAAGCCATGCGTTCCCCTTGCATTTTAACCATATAGTTGCTACTTGAAAGCTCATCAATTACTCTCGTACGACCAAACAAAGTCTCAACATAACCTTTTTCTTTAGCATCCCTTATCAAAGTATCCATATAATTTTTAATACCTGGATAAGTTTTTAAATAATTATCAATAAAGTTTTTAGCATCTTTAACATTGATTCCTAAATCTTCAGATAATCCAAAACTACTAATGCCATAAATAATTCCAAAATTAACTGCTTTAGCATTTCTACGCATATTAGGAGTTACCTCGTCTTCCCTTACTTTATAAATATCCATTGCTGTTTGAGTATGAATGTCCATTCCCTTTTTAAAGGCTTCAATCAAGTTAGCAGCATCAGACATATGGGCAAAAATACGAAGCTCAATCTGGGAATAATCACTAGAGACAAACAAAGAGTTAGGACTCGCTACAAAAGCTTTCCTAATTAATTTACCGTACTCCTCGCGCACTGGAATATTTTGAAGATTAGGATTATTAGAAGAAAGACGCCCTGTCCTAGTTAAAGTCTGGTTAAAAGTAGTATGTACTTTACCATCTTTAACCACATCCATAAGACCAACAATATAATTACTATAAAGCTTAGATAGCATTCGATAATCAAGAACACAGACTACAATAGGAAAATCAAGCAACTTATTTAAAATATCACTACTAGTAGAATAGCTTTTGTCTTTAATCTTTTTTGGATAAGGAATCTGTAAGTCTTCAAACAGAACCTTACTTAACTGTTTAGGAGACATAATATTAAATTCCTTACCTGCTAAGGCATAAATATCCTCTTCCAAATTACGCATCTTAATAGAAATTTCTTCTTTCATTTTCTTTAAAACTTCCACGTCTACTCTGACTCCAGTGTACTCCATATCAGATAAAACGTAAACTAAAGGCATTTCAATATCGTTATATAAAGCAAGATGTTTAGAAGAATTAGCTAACTCTTTTAAAAACTTTTGATAATAAGAATGAATAAACTTAGCTTTTTTTACACATTCTAATTCAATTTCTTCCAAAGAAGCATTTTTCTTTAAAAGAGCATCAACTGGTGTAGCCTCTTCACCACTTAAATTCATAAGATAAGTAATATCATCTTTCAAGTTATAGTTTGATAGGTAGGCAGCAATCATGATATCGTCAAAATTTTTATTATAAGGAATATTCAAATAGCGTAAAGACGTAATCAACTTCTTTAAATCATAAGTATATTTCTTGCCAGATTCTAAAAAGTAAGTTGTACCTTTAAGATCTTCACCACTGATAAAGTAACTGTGTTTGTCATTATATAAAGCTAGTCCTACTACCTTTTTATCATGATATGGACCAGCAGTCTCCAAGTATATAGAAAACTCTTCTTCTTTAGAAACTGTATCTAAAGAAGATAAAACTTCAAAAGTAAGCTCCTCTTCTGGCTCTTTTTCTAACATATTACGATCAAGCTTGTTCAAAATAGAGAAAAATTCATACTTTTCTAATAAAGGAACATAATCTTTGG
>USBW01000090.1 GCA_900553045.1 uncultured Mycoplasmatota bacterium
AATAATAGCAATGAGGAGTAAATATGAAAAAGAAAAAAATAATAATTTTAAGTATCGCAATAATTGGTCTTTTATTAATAGCAACAGGAGTAACCTATGCTTTTTTAAATATTAATTTTGAAGGAACTAAGGTAAATAGCCTGTATGTCCCAAGTATTAGTTTAACTTATAGCGAAAGTGGTAATGCTTTAACTATTGATACTAGAGTTAATAATGATAATGAAGGTAAAGAATTGCCTTATTTTGAATTCAGTGTCAGTGGTGAATCTGAAGTAGATTATCCTTTGGATTATTATATTTACCTAACCGAGGAAGAGAGTAGTTTAACTAGAGATAAGATCAAGTTTTATTTAACGAAGGTTGAAAATAATTCAGAAACTCAAGTTCTTGAACCAACTTTGGGCAGCAATTTAAAGAATTATGGTACAAATGAAAATGATCTTTTCTTATATAAAGCAAGTTTTGATTTTACTAAAGAAAATAATACTTTTAGTGACACTTATCGCTTGCGAGGCTGGATCAGTCATGATGCCAAAATTGAAGTAGATCCAGATGTTAACTCAAATAATGGAACTCAAGATATAACAGTAGAATCTTTAAGTTATAAATTTAAAGTCAATGTTTCAACTACTAGTATGGATAGTTATTGTTATGGTTTTGATAAAAGTACCGGCACAATCACTAATTATTATTGCTATCCGGGTAACAGTTATGGCTATGAGACCATTAGTGATATTGAGATTCCAAGTAACATTGATGGAGTAAAGGTGGTTACTATCGGTAATCAAGCATTCCGGAATAAAAATCTTACTAGCGTTACAATCCCAGAAACAGTGACAACAATAGCAGGTAATTCTTTTAGCAATAATCAAATAAGTTCGCTTGTTATACCTTCTAGTGTTACTAGTATTGGCTCATATGCTTTTAATGATAATCAATTACCTGATGAAGACGCTTTTATTTATGCAAGAAATGCTGATGGAAGTGAAGATAAAACAAATATTGTAAGTTATGCCGGAGCTAACCGTGATAATGTTATAATACCTGAGGGAACTACCACCATTTCTCATGCTGCTTTCTTTAGTTGTAATCTAACAAAAGTTACTTTACCATCAACCTTACAAGCAATTGCTGACCGTGCCTTTTTTGACAATAATTTAACTCATATTGACATACCAAATTCTGTGACAAGTTTAAGTGGTAATGCTTTTAATAACAATAAACTATCTGATGAAGATGCTTTCATTTATGCAAGAAAAGCAGGTGGTGGAGAAGACCGAACTACCATAATTGGTTATGGTGGTGCCAATAAAGATAATGTTATAGTTCCTGAAGGAGTTTTAAGAATAGCTATTAGTGCCTTTGTATCGTGCCAAATAAATTCTATTACCTTACCGGAAGGTTTAGAAAGAATTGATGATAGTGCATTTGAAGATAACAATTTAACCGAGATAAACATTCCAAGTACAGTAACTTACATAGGACGTGGGGTAATAAACAATAATTATTTTCCCGAGGAAACAGCCTATCTTTTTGCAAGAAATAGTGACGGTACTATTGATGATACAACTTTAGTATCCTATGGTGGAAACCAAGAAGTAGTTAATATACCAAATACAATAAAAACCATTAAAACATATGCAATTAATGATGGTACACGAAATTCTGTTAAGACAATTATCGTACCAGAAAGTGTAGAAACAATTGAAAATGGTGCTTTTAGAAAAAGTAATTGGTATAACACTTCACTTACTACAATAGTCAATCAAACCGGTAGAAGTTTTAATTGGGGACTAATAATCAATATTGTCAGTGGTTATAACTTTGTTACTGGAACTGTCATTAATAGTCTTGGCAACATAGAAGTAGTTAGTACTCTTTCTTAAACTTTATAAAATTTATTAAAGGAGTACTCAAAATTACTCTTTTAATTTTGTCGTTTTTGTGGTATAATAAGCCACAAAGTTAGGTGATCAAGATGAAAAATACTAATTATTGCAAGTTTCAGGAAGCTATTTCTTTATCTAAATCTGGAAAAGATCAAGAAGCTTTAAAAATACTTCAAGAAATTTTAAAAGAAGAACCAGTTGATTACTCTTTAAGATATCAATATGCTTTTATTTTGTCAAAAATTAAACATTATGAAGAAGCTTTGCCAATTGTAGAAAAGCTTTACCAAGACCAGAAACAAGAAGAAGTAAGTGGCTTTGTAATCAAACCAGCTCTTAAGTACTTATATGGTCATACTCTTGCTCGTTGTAAGAAATATGATGAAGCTACTAGTATTTTAAAAGAACTTATTAAAACAGATAGACAAGATAGTACTTACTTTGAATTAGGTAAAATTAGTGCCCTAAAAGGGGACTACGATAATGCTAAATACTACTTTCGTACCTTATTAAAAAAAGATAATCGTCGTGCTAAGTTTGAACTTGCTAAACTAGAATTAATGGTCGGAGAATATTCTAAAGCATTTAAACATTTCAGTCTGTTAGCTCAAAAAGGAGATCTCTATGCTAAATTAGAGCTTGGTAAACTAAATGTCGCTTTACAAAAATATACTGATGCTCAGTATATTTTTGAAGAAATCAAATATATTAAAAACAAAAAAGGCGAGTTAGTTGAAAACTCTTATGCCATATTAGAATTAGCTAAACTGGAAGCTATTTTAGGCCATGATGAAAAAGCTATTTCTTTATACTTAAAATTAATCAATCAAAACGATACTAAAGCTAAATTTGCTTATGCTCAATTTTTAGAAAGCCGGGGAAAGATAGAAGAGGCCAAAGCTCTTTTAATAGATTTAAGCCAAAAAGATGTCTATTCCCAAATGGAACTTGCTCGTTTAGAGCTTCGCTTAGGCAATAGAGATTTAGCTACTGATAACTTTAAAAGGATAGTAGAGGAACATCATATCAATTATATTTACTATGATTTAGGACTTATTTCTTTAGAACAAGGCCTTCTTGGAGAAGCAAGAAAATACTTAGGTCGTGCTTTAAAGACAATCAATAGACTCTATGCTAAATTTGCTTTAGCAAAACTTGAGTTTATTGCTGGTAATTATGAAATAACTAAACAATACTTAGAAGAACTTCTAGAGACAAAATTAGCAAGTTATGCCAAGTATGAACTTGGTAAGATTTACTTTTACTTCAATAATGATCCTAAAGCTCTTGCTTACTTTAAATCTTTAGAAAATGAGGAAAGTAACTTTACGAATAATAATTCCTGCCAACTTTATTTAGCAAGAATTTATGCAAGAGGTGGCGACTTAACTAAAGCCAAAAGCTATTATGCCAGCCTTCTTAATACACCTTTAGAAGAACTAGCAACCTATGAGCTCAGCAAGATAACTGATTCTAATCTAAACTCTCTTAAAGAAAATAAATTTTTAAAGTTAGACCTTCTAAATAAAACTATCCAAGAACACAACTATCCTGAAGCCTTAAATATTTTAGAAGACTGTAAAGCTCTTTTAGATAATAGCGATTATAAAAACTATTTAACTTTTATAAAATTCGAGTTGAACACTTTAACTTATGAAGAATATAAACATCCTTCATATTTTGCTCGTCAAGTAGTTCATTATAATCCTCTTCTTGCTAAAGAACATATTAGTAAAACCGGTCTATTTGCTTTAGAAGATCAAACAGAAAACTTTACTAAAGATTCTAATTTAGATTATTTGCTTACAACTATTCCTTCTTTTTTAAAGGAAGAAAATTTAATTCAAACTGGTTTAGAAGACATTTATTTTTTAAACTTAGATCCATATCTTTTAGATGTTATCACAGTTGGCAACACTAAAAATGTTATTGAAATAAGAAAGCATACTAAAAATCTTAAAACTTATAATTATCGCGATGATGTTTTAAATAAAATAAGAGGTAGGGGAGTTTAAAGCAACAAAAAAGCTATCATTTTTCTTGATAGCTTTTTAAAGTGCTCGATAAAGGCCAACTACTTTTCCTAAGATATTGACATTTTTTAAAATGATTGGTTCCATATAGTCATTTT
>USBW01000091.1 GCA_900553045.1 uncultured Mycoplasmatota bacterium
TATTTCCTATTTTTATTTTTCAATTTGCTGTGACATATCTATTTTAAATCTACATACTGCATTTTATCTTATTCGTTTCCTAGCCTTATTTTTGGCATTTTCTTTCTCACTTCTTTCTTTATTATCTTGAAATCTTTTTTGTATTATCCAATCTTCTTTTTCTCCTTTTTCTGCTTTGTTAATTATTCTTTTACAAGTTTGTATCTTTTTGTTTAATCTTTCAATATCTTCATTTAAAATATTGATTCTTGCCTTTAAAATCGTTTTATCAGCTGCATTATCAGTTTTATTATATAATTTCATATATATTTCTTTTTGAGCCTTTAAGGGTGTAATTTCTTCAAGATATTGCGTTCTTAAATTTTGTGTATCTTCTATTGATTTTAAATCCTTACTACTTATCAAACTTAATTCATCACACAATTTGTTGAATTTATCTATTTCCTTATAATATTCAGGTGTTCTTTCTTCATAATGTATTTTAGGTGGTAATTTTCCTAAAACATATAAAAAATGAACATATAATCTATAAAAATGTGATATTTTTAGTAATTCTGAATTTATTTTTATTCCATCATATACTTTGACTTTATATATTTTGTTACTATCGTTTTTGAATCTATAATCATTATAATATATTCTGTGTTTTATATTTTCAAAAGTATAATCTTCTCCAAATGTTCTTGCAATTCTTATATTTCTATTAAAATAAGGTGTTGATATGGATATAGAATTATTAGATTTTTTTACAATATAACCTTTATAGCCTAATTCATCAACAAAATCTTGATATTTTACTGCATTTTCAATTGCTTCATCAATATTCTTTTTTATAAGTTCCATTTTACCACTATTACGATTATAATTTGCAATTCTACTTTCAGCAATTTTGTCTTCTCTATTTGCTTTATCAGTTTCTACTACTGAAAGTCCATATTTTATACATAGATCATCATTTGTTTCTCTTAAAAGAGCAAGTTCAACATTAGAATTATGATATTTGCTACCATCAATAAAGGAGACTGAATTTAGTATTATATGGTTATGAACATTATCTTTATCTATGTGTGTGCAAACTAATACTTGATATTTATCTCCCCATAAATTATTTGCTAGTTCCATACCTATATCATTACATTCTTCAGCAGAAACTTCTTTTCCCTTAAATATTTGATTTATATAGTTTGCATATTCATCTTTTGGTATAACCAAATTAGTCACATAATAATCTCCTTCCTTGCGATAAGTAATTTCGTTTTCTCTTTCATTTTCCATAATGAAAACCTCCTTTTAATTTATTTTTATGTATAAAAATAGAGTAGAAATTTTTATTTTTCTACTCTATAATTATAATTAACTTATTTTATCTTCCCATTCCATTACTCTGCCTTTGTTGGTTTTGTTGATTTTGATTAACTTGATATATTCCTCTTAATTGTTCTAATCTTCTTTTCTGCTCTTCTGTTGCTCTACTTCCTAAAAACATTAACTGCGACATTTCCCTTCTTTCAGCCATTGCTTTTTGTGAATGATTTACTTCACTTGTAGTAACTTTGCCTCTAGTAACAGTTCTATCCACTTTACTTATTGGTAATTTAGGAGAATTAGATTCTTCTAATTTTTGTTGTTCTTCTTTTTGCTTTTTATCAGGTTCCTCATGTTCTGAAAATTCTTTTTCTTCTTGCATTTTTTGTGCTTGAGCAGGTGAAATTCCCATTTCTTGCTTTAATGCTTGTCCTCTAAGTGTTTTCTTAGGTTCTTTTACTTCTACAGTACCACCATTAGCAACAGTTAAAGCATCTAGCAGAGCATTAATATCACCATTATAATTTTCTTGTCCTGCAAACATTACAGCTTCTTCTATAAATTGTGTTGCAGATATTTCTCTATCATTACTTTTTAATATAAACTTACCACTACTTGGAATATGTGGTGCAACTACTTCTTGAATATATTGCTTTGCAGATATTTGAACTCCATTAGGTAATGATACTTCTTTTTGCACCAATGCTGGATTTAAGGAATCTACTATATCTATAGCATTTACTTGTTTTCCTTTTAAAGTAATTGTTCCAGCATTAGCTCTAGTATTTTCTGATAATAATTTAGATATATCTCCTTTATATTTTTGTTGTCCTTCACCTAATATATATTCTTCAATATATTGTTTTGCAGATATTTCTGCTTTATTTTGCAATACAAATCTGCCATTGCTTGGAATATGTGGTGCGACTACTTCTTGTATATATTGTCTAGCCGGAATTTTAGCACCATTTGGTAATTCTATTTTTTGTTGCAATAATTCTGGTTTTATTAAATTTACAATATCAACTGTTCTTATAGTTTTTGTTTGTTTATTAATAGCATTTTCTTCTTTATTAGTTTGTGATGTAGTAGTTTGACTTGGTTGAGATTGTTTTTCTTGGTTCTTTTGTTTACTTTGAGTTTGGATAGTTCTAGCATCTACTTGTTCAAATCTTTCTTTAGATTCCTGTTGAAAGCAGAAATTATCACTTATTCCAGCTGCTTTACATCTTGCTGAAATTTGAGTTTTAACTTTATCCATAAATTGAGGATCTACTTGTTGCATGATAGGAAGCATACCTTTGATAATTTTATCCATATCACAGGTACTTACACCTATATTTTTATTATCTCTAGTTGGTATAGAGAAAATAGCCTCATAATTACTTGCACCCAAAGTTTCTTTTATATCTTTAACTGCATCTAATTTTTTTAATCCTGTAGTAATATTTTTTCTTAAATGATTTTTAATATGTTCTTTAAATTTAGGATTTGTTAGATCTGCATCTTTTAATCCTAAATTAGGAAGTTCTTTAAATTTTGAATCTTTATTTTTATCTAATATTTCTATAATAGTTCCAGCTGCCTGTTCAATAAATAAATCATTAAATTTTACTTGTTTTCCATCAAATGTTACATTTTGTCCTTTGAAATCTTTTATGCTAGATAGTAAAGTTTCCTCTATAGCAGCTTCAAAAATATCTGCTCTAAGAGAGTTATAGGATTGATTTTCTCCATTACTTTT
Organism: uncultured Mycoplasmatota bacterium; assembly: GCA_900553045.1. Classification (GTDB taxonomy): domain Bacteria; phylum Bacillota_I; class Bacilli_A; order RF39; family UBA660; genus UMGS1572. Next base: position 3,050 of record USBW01000091.1, read on the forward strand.
TAATGGTGGTTCATCTCCAATTCCAATCCAATTATCTATTGTTCCTGTAAGAGCTGGTGGCTCTCCACATCTTTCGACAATTTCAGGATGCTCTTGTGCAATTTCTTGAAATGCACTTATATAATTGGCTAAATTATCCGTATCCGCATATACAACCATCTTATCATCTCTTTCACTTGATGAACCTAATTTAAAATAAAATGGTATTTGTTGTGATTCGCATTTACTTTTAAATAATTGGGCCAGTTTCCACATATCTTGATTTTGACATCCAATATATAACCTATGCTTTACTGGAATTTTACTCTCTTGCCTTCCTGATATATATTGTGATTTTATATGTTCCCATCCATCATTTAATTCCCATCCGTTTATATCTTCTTCAAATAAAGGATTACTCTTTAATCTTGTTATATCTTGCATTGAACTAACTTTTCCAAAAGATTTCAAATATTGTTGTAATTCTCTTGCTGCCATTCCTCTTTGTTGTTCTAATACTTTCATTTGATTATCATTTAATCTTAAAATATTATCTATCCATTGGTTATATGTATCTACAAAAAATTGCTCTTTATCTGTTAAATTAATTCCTGTATTATCTTTATTCTGATTCATCTTAACTAAAAAACTATATAAATCACTTCTATTAAAGACATCTGTCCTAGAAGATTTTGCATATCCTTCTACTATCCTTTGTAATATTTCTGAATTATCCAAGGGACTTTTAGTTCTATCATAAATTTCACTTAATTTTACCATAACTTAAATCCTCCTAGTTTTTTAATAAACTTCTAATTTTGCTTAAAAGTTTCTTTATAAAATTTGGTTTTTTGTATTCTACCATTGATAAAGAATTAACAACTTCTTTATCTTCAACAACAGTATTTTGCTCTTTCTTTTTGAATATATTATCAGGATTATATTTTTCATATAATTCTTGTTGTTCTT
>USBW01000092.1 GCA_900553045.1 uncultured Mycoplasmatota bacterium
GTGTAAAATTATCTTTTTCTTTTGTTTTTTCGACAGTATTAGCCCTTTTAACAACCTATACTGGTATTGGTGATAACAAATGAAATATAAATTCTTAATTCCAATTACTTTTTCTATTATCTTAGGAATTGTTATAGGTAAAACTTTTTTTACTAATTATAATTCTAATCCTACTCAAGTATTCTATGAAGGAGAAGGAGCTTATTTTGTAGAATTAGGTATTTATGAGACGAAAGAAGAGATAAAAGATCTAGAAAATTATCTCATTATTCTTGAAGAAGACGGTTATCATCTTTACGGGGGGATTACTAAGAATGCCAATAATAAAGATAAGATTTTGACTACATTTCAAAAGGAATATCCTCTAGCTACAGTTAAAGAGAAAAGCTTAACAAACACAAAATTTTTACAATTTTTAACTGAATATGACAAAATTGTCTCCATTGTTGAAACGGATCAGGATATTAAGACAATGGAAGAAATAATCATTAAAAATTACAAGGAGTTGGTAATAGAAGATGTCTCTTAAAATTAAAGATATACCAGATAAAGAGCGACCAAGAGAAAGACTACTAAAATATGGTAAAGAAAACTCCTCTTTAATAGAGCTATTAGCCATTCTTTTAAAAACTGGTTCTAGGGGTGAGAATGCTAAGGAACTAGCAGTTAAAATTTTAGAGCTCTATCCAAAACCAGAAGACTTAAAAAACTTAAATAAAGAAAGTCTTAAACAAATAAAAGGTATAGGTCCGACCAAGATTGCTACTTTACTAGCAGCCATCGAGTTAGGTAAAAGAGTTTTTCTAGTAAAAGATTCTTTAAAAGAGGTCTTAAATAATCCTAAAAAGATTTATGATACTAATCGCTATTTATTTGATAATAAAAAGCAAGAGTATTTTTACTGCCTTTATTTAGACAGTAAAAAACGATTAATAGAAAGGAAATTACTATTTATGGGAACATTAAATCAAAGCTTAGTTCATCCGCGAGAAATTTTTAAAGAAGCTTACTTACATTCAGCTTCTTCAGTTGTCTGCATGCACAATCATCCTTCTGGTGATGTCACTCCAAGTGAAGAAGATATTATCTTAACTAAAACTTTAATGGACATTGGTCGTTTACAACAAATGCCAATCATAGATCATATTATCTTTGGCGATGACTCTTATTACAGTTTTTATGAAAATAGTAGAAAATGCGCCAAATAAATAAAACTAATAAATTTAAAAAACCAATTTCCATTATAGTTGTCATAATTATTTTGTTAGTGGTTATAAATCTTACTTTTCTTAAAGATACTAAAGCTTTAGATAGCTTAAAAAATGGTTTATTTACTTTTTCTAGTAAAGTTAGTGAGCCATTAAATAATTTAAAAACCGGCCATGATGCCAAAGAAAAAGAAAGCGAAGCAAAAATTTTAGAACTAGAAACAGAATTAAAAAAGTACGAAGAACAAGCTAAAGAGTATCAGGAACTACAAGAATTATTAGAGCTACAAACAGTTTATCAAGATTATCAGGCAGTTTATGCTACTGTTATTTCCTACAATAAAGATTATTGGTATCAAGAAGCAATCATTGATAAAGGAGAAAACTTTGGTATCCAAGAAGGAGATGCAGTCATCACCTCTAATGGCCTCGTTGGTCGCATTAGCAAGGTTTATCAAGATAGTGCTATTATCAAATTAGTAACTTATGTAACAAATAATCAGATCACTGCCAAGGTTACTACTAGTAACGGAGAAAGACAGGGACTAATCACCCAAAGTAAAGATGGATACTTAATTATGAGTGGGATAAATGCTAATGAAAAGATCGAAAAAGGAAGTATCGTCACCACTACTGGTTTAGGTTCTGTGCCTAAAAATATCACAATAGGAGAGGTGGTAGACACTACTTTAGATAACTATCAGGCTTCTTTACAGATTTCTATTCTGCCTAACCAAGATATTTATAACTTGAGTTATGTAGTAGTATTAGGTAGCAAATGAGAACATTAATTTATTTAATCATCTTAGCACTAGCGATCATTCTTAGTTCCTTTATTCCTTTTGCCTATAATCATTTGACTATCTTTACACCATCCTTATTAATAGTAAGTATCCCGATTCTTTTAAAAATTAGCCAAAAGAATTTCTATTTGTTACTATTTTTATTCATGATTTATGACCTTCTTTTCTCAAGCATTTTCTTACTATCTTTACTATTGCATTTTCTAATTTTAATAGTATTTGCCTTTTTTATGAATAAAGATAACTTTAATCTATTAAAAATACTAATTTTAACTATTTTGGCTATCGTCTTTTATGATACTTGCTTATTTCTAGTTAATAATTTAATGACTAGTTACACTTTAAAAGATTTAATTTATAAAATAACTAATACTCTTACCTTTAATATCATTTTCTTGCTAATTTTCTATCCAAGCTTTAATCGCAGTCGAAATATCAGGAAAAATAAAAAACTAAAATTATTTAAATCTTCATAAAATTTAGTGGTGAAGAGTATGCAAAAAAATAAAAAAGAAACAAATAAAGTAAGTCCATTTAAAAGAGTAGTTTTCAAGACTCTAAGTAAATTTTTAATCTGTGGTCTTCTTTTTATAGCAGGTCTTATTGCTATTAAATACAATCAAGATGTCAAGCCGATAATTCATGAACAACTTTATGAAAAAAGCTTTAATTTAGCTTACTTTAATGAACTTTACCAAAAATATCTTGGGGATATTTTACCACTTGATAGTCTTTTTAAAGAAGAAGAGCCGGTCTTTAATGAACAATTAGTCTATCAAGAAAGCAGTATCTATAAAGACGGAGTTAAACTTACCACTTCCGCCAATTATTTAGTTCCTGCTTTAGAAAACGGAGTAGTAACTTTTGTGGGAACTAAAGAGGATTATGGTAATACGATCATAATTCAAGGTGCCGATGGGGTAAGCATTTGGTATGGTAATATTAATCAAGCTAATGTAGAAATTTATGATTATGTAGAACAAGGCGAATTTTTAGGAGAAGTAGCAGATAATACCCTATACCTAATTTATGAAAAAGATGGAGTGTATCTAGACTATAAAGACTATCTTAAGTAAAATAAAAATAAGCCCTTTTTCGATCATCATTCTTTTCTTAGTAGCTTTAACTGGGTTATACAAAGAAACCTTAATTATTTTTTCCATCATTATAATTCATGAATTTGGACATTTCTTTATGGCTTATTTTTTTAAATGGGATATCAAAAGAATTAACATCTATCCCTTTGGTGGTTGTGTTTCCTTTGATGAAACAATCAATCGTCCAATTTTAGAAGAAGCCCTTATCTTAATAGCAGGCCCTTTTGTTCAAGTAATTTACTTTACCATCATTACTATCATTTATAAACAAGGGTTAATATCCTTAAGAAATTATGAAATATTTAGGATCTATCATCATAGCTTACTCTTCTTTAACTTATTGCCAATTTATCCACTTGATGGGGGAAGACTAATAAATCTCTTTTTTAATTATAATTTTCCTTTAAAAATTGGTAATAAACTTTCCATTTTTCTATCATTTATGTTAACAATAGTTTTAAGTCTATTACTAAATAACCTAAATTTTTACATCATGGCCATCATCATAAATATAGAGTTAGTAAACTTTTATAAAAATCAAGATCTCATCTACAATCGCTTTCTTTTGGAACGATATCTATATAAATATCGTTTTAAAAAGTTTAAAATAATTAAAAATAAAGACAACATGTATAAAGAAAAACGTAATATCATCAAAGAAAAAGATAAATACATAACTGAAGAAGAATATTTGAAAAAGAGGTTTCAAAGATGAAAAAAGTATTTAAAGTATTGGGAATTATAATGTTATTTATTTTAATGATTGCACTATGTATATATTTCTTTGTACTGCAATATCCAGAAATAAAAGAAAATCCAAAAGTAAATAAATGGTATAGAGTTTCTGATAAGGCAATGAAAGA
>USBW01000093.1 GCA_900553045.1 uncultured Mycoplasmatota bacterium
ATTTATAATAACGTTTTTTTTAAGATTTTTCAAGAGCCACTACTTAAATTAACAGGGTAACTTAAAGTTTAAGCTACAATTAACCTGCTCAGTTTTTCAAAAATTATTCTATTTAGCTTTTTTTAGTTCCCTCATTAGAACAAATAAAAGTGACTTCAAAGAAAAAACTGCCAATTAATACTGACAGTTCTCATCTTTTATTGTTTCTTAAAATAAGTAAGTTCCCCACAGGATTTTGCTTATTTTCTTTGGAATTTTTAGTAGTATTATCAACTGAACTGAAATCCAAGTTCCCGTTTTTAGTAATAGATAAACTTTTTAAATCTATTTCTTCCAAATCGTAGTATGGTAATCGATAGATATCTAATAGAACTAAATTGCTACTTCTTTGACACAGTTTATTTAAAAACTTTAATGCGTTTAATTGTTCAAAATAAGTAATCCACCAAAACTTTATTTTGTTTAAAATTAACTCTTGGTCATTTTTACTATTTTTTGTTCGCATTAGAAGATTTGCAGTAAAAAGACTTCCTGCCATACTAGTCAAAGAGAAAGCACTTATTGGAGCAAGGGTTAAAAAAGCTCCACTGATAGTTAAATTGATAGCAAAGCGCTTCTTTAAACTTGGTTTACTAGTATTAGTAATAGTTAAAGCATCTTGTAAAGCCTTTATTTCTTTTAAAATTGTTTTTACTTTAACCAACTGTTCTTCACGAAATTTTACTAAAGAAAACATTATTTTCTAACTCTTTCTTGAACAGTAATATGTTCTTGAGCATTAATTAAATCTAGATATTCATCTTCTTTATAATTACTTTTGCTACTTTCAGAATCAATCACCATCTTTTTAAACAAATATAATTTGTTTGCCAAACGCTTTTTATAAGCTGGATCATTATTTTCTTCGGCTGTGATAGCTAAGAAAGATTCTTTCAACTGCTCTTGGTGAGCTTTTTCGTTTTGTTTTTTTACTAAAGCCTCTTCTTCAGCTTTTTTAATTGCTTTAGGCTTTAAGAAAGCTGGGTCCTCTTCTGTTGTATCAAGTATTTTAATTAATTTTTGAAATTTTTCCTGTGGATCAACTTTCAGTTCTTGTTTTGCAGTTTTTGGTTGTTCTTGAACAGGTTTTTCTATAGTGAAAAGCGCTTTTTCCGCTTCTTCTAATTTGACTTCAGATATTTTAACAATATCTAATTTTCCTTCTGGTGTTGTATAAATTTCTTTGCCAGTATAATCTCCTAATAAAGCTTCATAAGGTAAAGTTTCTTGATTTTCTCCAATAAACTGTTTTGCCTTATAAACATCTTTTACTAGGTCAGCATAATCCTGCCACATTTTATCAATATCTGCTAAACGGATATTTTTCTTGCTTTCACTAGCTTTTTCTTTCTTAAATTTGTTAATATCCATAGTATTCTTAAGCGCATAACCTGCTGATAGAACTGAAGATGTGCCTAGTCCAACCAACAGATTATTAATTTCTGATAAAAAATGGCTACTAACTGAACCAAAAATTAAAGTACCAAAAATTAAGATTAGCACAGAACCCAAATAATTGTTTTTTAATTCTTGTAACTCTTTTTTGGTTTCATTACCATCGTAGTTTATAATTTTTTGAATGCGGTCATAGATCTCTTGAGCCGCAATCTCACGTTCATTCATTAATTGTTTTATTTTTTCCATATTATCCCCCACTTTTTTAAAGTGTTATAATTATAACACTTTTCTTTTAACTTGTCAAATTAAAAAGCTCATCACTCACTATGATGGGCTTTGTTTTTTATCTTCTACTATGTTTTTGTTCTTCCTCGTAGATACCTAAATCAACAAAAGGTGCTGCTGGAGCTTGAGGCTGTGGTCTACTCTTTTCAGTTTCCAAAGTTTGAGACTGCGTTGCTTCTTTTGCAATTACGTTAGCACGGTCATCTTTTTCAACTTCTAAAGCATTTGCCTGTTCTTCTTTTAAGGCTTTAGATGCAGCTAGTTCTTCTTTCATTTTTGCTACATCTAATTTTTGGTCACTAGTTAGATAAATTTCGCCAGTATAATCATTAAATATTTCAGCATATGGATACTCTTTTGTTAAATCCTGACCATAACGTTTACCTAAAGTATTCATTTTATGAATGGCATCACCATAATTATGCCACCATTTTTCAACTTCAGAAAACTTAGGATTAGCTTGTTTATTGATCTTGCTCATAAATTTCTTAACTCTGTTTTGAGAAACTAATCTTTGAGCAATAACTGATGGAACAGCAGCAATCGCTGCAATAACCCCACTGATGACTGGGCCTGCAACAATACTAGCAAGACCAAAAGCTATTACTATTCCTAAAAGTACTACAAACATTTCCCCAAGATTACTTGATTTTAGCTCTTTTAACTTCTTATGGTCAACCAACTCCTGTCTTGCTTCATTAACTCCTTCAATTTTTTCATAAGCATCTTTAGCAGCCAAACGATAAACTGATAATTCTTGTTCTTTTGTCATTTTATTTCTCCTACCTTTCTATTTCATTTTCTTTGAAATCAACATTAATAAATTTTCGACTAGCCAAATAATCACACATATGAACAAACTTTTCATATTTAGTCTTAGGCTTAGGTAAAACTACATCTGAATAACTATTAGTATTCCACTGGCCCATATGACTAGCAATAACTTTACTTAAAAACTCTACTTCTTCATCAGATAAAGTTGTCTTAGATTGTTCTTCTTTTAAAAACTCTCCAACTAGCAAAGGATGATCAAATCTCGTATATCTTTCTTCTTGACGACCACATTTGAAAGTATCGTGAAGAATTAAGGCCATTAACATTAAATCTTGTTCATCTTTAGTAAAATTATTATTGTACATCTCTAGTTGTAAAAGCTCATAGGCCATTGTAACAGCCACTTTAGTATGCCTTATCAAGCCTTGATCTCCTAAAGCAAACCGAGGATGATACTTACCAGTAGTCGAAGCAGGAATTCTATAGAAATAATCTGGAACCTTAGTTAGTAAATAACGTAAAGAGTCCTGATATTTCGTATTTTTAATATAATTTATCTCTGTTTCAAATATTTTTTCTTTTAATTCTGTATTCATATTTTACCTCTAGATAATTATAACACATCATTTATAAGCTATCAATTAATTCTTTTAAATTTTCATTATAAGTGAAACGATAATGACCAGTTACTACCATATCAGTAATCTCTAAAACATCCTCTTCTTTCTCAGTTTGTTTCTCATCAGAGTTTTGAATTAAATATGGGATGCCGTGAGCGTTTCGTTTATCAGATATAATGGCTATATGCTCACTGTCATTAAATGTAACAATATCACCAGGCATAAATTCTTTGATATCCTCAATATCAGTTGTAAGTGAAGTAGCATAGCGTTTTAAAAATGTCTCTTGGTTACCTACTCTTCTAAAATCAATATTATCATCAACAATTTCAATTCCATAAACATCTTCATCGTAGGTATCTCTAATATCTTTAGCCATCATATCTTTAAGAAGGTAACCGGCTTCCATTAGCGCACGCCAAATAACATCAGTACAGACTCCTTCATTTTCAGGAGGGTACCCACCTGCATAATATTTGCTGACATAAGTAGGATTTACTTCCGCAACAATTTTAGCGCCATTTAAAATGTCCGTATAATCATCAATGCCATTTATATTAAAATCATAGGGGCTTTTCTCCACTATCAAACCAAAATCTCTAGCTGTGTAATAAGTATTTTCATGAGTTTCAACTGGAGTTCTTTCCATGTTGTGAATAATCTGATACTCTATAACTTCACAACCTAAAAAGATAACTGCAACTATTACAATCGCTAATAATACTCTCTTCGGCCCCTTTTTTAAATGTTTTCTTTGTTTGACCAAATATCATCACCTACTTTGTCTTTAACTCAAACAAAATATCCCTTAATTCCATTGCTCT
>USBW01000094.1 GCA_900553045.1 uncultured Mycoplasmatota bacterium
AGCTAAAGAAAAATCTGGTACTTACGGTTGGAGTTGGGATTTCATCTTTATTCCTTTTGGAAAGGAGAAAACACTAGCTAACTATCCCGATGAAAAGCGCTGTCTTTTATGGGATACTAGTGCTTATCAAAAATTAGCTGATTATTTAAAAAATAAAGAAAAACATGAAAAAAACCTATAATCATTTAAGATTATCAGGTTTTTTATCTATTACTTACCTTCTTTTCAATATAACTAGCAACCAAGTAAAATAAGTAGGAAAGAATACCTAAAATAAAGATTGCAGTAATTACTAAATTTAAATTAAAGATCTGTGAGCCATAAGTTATAAGATAACCTAATCCTTGTTTGGATACTAACAACTCACCCATTATAACTCCGATGAAAGAAAGTCCAATATTAACTTTCAAAGTGTTCATAATAGCAGATAAGTTACTTCTTAAAACTAAATGAAAGAAAATTTTAATTTTACTAGCACCAAAGGATTTTAATAAAGTTACTTTGTCTATATCAACTTTGTTAAAAGCAGTATACATATTTAAGATTGTTGTAAAAATTGAGATCAGAATTGCCATCAAAATTATAGATTTAACATTAGCACCGGCCCAGATTATGATAAGCGGTCCTAATGATACTTTAGGAAGAGAATTCAAGATGGTAAGATAAGGATCGACAACTTTAGCTAAAGTTTTATTCCACCACAGTAAAGTTGCAATAAATAGTCCAATGATCGTGGCAAGAGCGAAACTTAATAAAGTTTCATAAGCAGTTACTCCAATGTGGACAAAAAGATCATTATTTTTAATCAAATCCCCAATAGTTTTTAAAATAGCACTGGGACAAGATGTTAAAAAGGAATTAATAACTCCTGTTTTAGCTAGTATCTCCCAGCCGATCAGTAAGAAAATGACAATTGCAATTTGCAATAAAACAATAATTCGTTTCTTGTTCTTAATCTTTTTTAAATAATTTTGATGTTCTAAACTATAAGTATTCATCTAACTGTCTCCAAATTTTATCATGGTACTCTAAAAATAAAGGATCTTTTCTATTTTCGATCGGATTTTTACCTTTAAGTTTTATTTCTTCTATTTTTTTTACCTTACCAGGCCTTTTTGATAAAATGATAATTCTATCAGACATACTAATAGCTTCTGCTATATCATGAGTAACCATAATGGCAGTTTTGCCTTCTTTTTTGATAATATTGTAAATATCATTAGACAAAGCTAGTCTAGTTTGATAATCAAGCTTAGAAAATGGTTCATCCAAGAATAGAATATCAGGATCTATCGCTAAAGTCCTAATTAAAGCTACTCTTTGACGCATACCACCAGATAAACTGTCAGGATAATTGTCCTTAAACTCCCACAAATCATATTTCTTAAGTAACTTTTCTACTCGCAAAACATTTTCTTTAGTCTCTTCTTTGCGAATTTTAAGTCCTAATAAACAATTTTCATAAACACTCTTCCAAGGAAATAAAGCATCAGTCTGCAACATATAACCTATGACTGGCTTATCTTTATAAAACTTTACTGTTCCCCCTGATTTTGGAACAAGGAAAGATAATATTCCTAAAATAGTTGATTTCCCACAACCAGAAGGTCCAATTATTGAGACAAACTCTTTATTCTTAACTTTAAAACTGACATCTTCCAAAGCTAAAATCTCATTCTGTTTTGTATGATATACTTTTTTTAAATGTTCAATCTCTAAAATATTATTGTTCATAAACTAATTCACTATAATTAACTCTATTTTCCTCTTCTAATTGACCAGCTTCCACAATTATATCTTGTAAGTGGTTAAATGATTCTTCTTTAAAAGAAGTAGTAGCAGGCCAACTATCGTTATTTTTATAACTTTCTACTGCTTTGGTAAGATCATCTAAAGAAGTATCTGGGAAAAATTCTAAAATAGTTTTAGCGATCTCTTCACTACTAGTATTATGAACATAATCAAGTCCTCTTTGAGTTGCTCTTGTGAATTTTTCAATAACATCTTTATTTTCTTCGATGTAACTTATTCTAGCACTATAAGATGTGTATGGTACTACTCCACCTAGTTCTCCTAAAGATGCTACTTTGTAACCATAACCTTGATTTTCTAACTCTGTTGCTAAAGGTTCAAATAATGCTACAAAGTCCCCTGTTCCTCCAATAAAGGCACCACTCATCGCCGCAAATTGGACACTTGTATCAATATAAAGATCTTCTTTAGGATCAATACCATGTTCTTTCAAAGCCCACTCTAAAGTCATTTCCGGCATTCCACCAACGCGACCACCAATGATATGTTTACCTCTTAAATCATCCAAAGTAAAGTTATCAATTGGTTCTCTTGCTACAATAAAGGATCCATCCTTTTGAGTAAGTTGCGCAAAAGTCTTAACATAGTCCTCTTCCCCACTATTGTAGATATAAATAGTGGCCTCACTTCCTGCTAAACCAATATCAGCATCTCCTGATAGTAAAGCTGCCATGACATTGTCAGCTCCTGAAGTAAGTACTAAGTCTATTTCTAGTCCTTCTTCTTCAAAATAACCATTAGCTATCGCTGCATACTGTGGCGCATAAAAGACACTATGAGTAACTTCAGCCACTGTTATTTTTTGAAGGTCAGTCTCTTTTTTGGTATCTAATTTATACAAGATAAAGAAAAAAGCGATTATTACAATACAACCTAATACTGTTATAAATTTTTTCAAACGTAAAACCTCCTCTTTTACAGTGGTATTATATTCTTTCGTTTTAAAACTGTGTCTGTCATCTAAATTTTGGCAATTAAAGAAAAATAAAAACTGTCAGTTTTCAAACCAACAGTTAACAACTTAATATTTGTCGCTAGTATCTAACATGTCACTTTTTCGATTTACTATTTCTACTTGATTGATAGAGTTAAATCTTTTAGTTATTTTATCAGTAGTCGTATGAATCTCATTAACATCCTTACTGACTGTCTCAATGCTTCTTGAGAGTTTGTCCCAGCGTTCTTTATATCTTGCAAACTCGATACCTAGTTTATTTAATTCTTCATGGATAATTGAAGCATACTTGTCTCTTTCAACATTTTTAATAACCATTTCAATGACTGTCAAAGTTGAAATTAAAGTCGTAGGAGAAGCAATAAAGACATGTTTTTTATAAGCATAATCTAAAACTTCAGAATGATAGGCATTAACCTCTGCAAAAATAGCTTCAGCTGGCAAAAACATGATTGCATCAGGAGCAGTGTAACCAGGAATAATGTATTTAGTAGCTATAGCATCAATATGCTTTTTTAAATCTAATTTAAAAAGTTTTTCATGTCTTTCTCTTTCAATAACGGATAAGTTTTTATCAACCATTGCCCGATAATTTTCTAAAGGAAATTTAGAATCAATAACTATTTTGCCAAGAGGTTCTGGCGCAAATAAAATAGAATCCGCAATTGTTCCATTAGGAAGTGTAAATTGTAGTTTATAAAGAGCATCATTGCCCTCACCAAAAACAGCAGACAAAATGTGTTTCAAATTAATCTCCCCAAAAATACCACGTGTCTTTTTGTCAGTCAAAATACTTTGTAAAGAGACAATATCACTAGATAAGCTATCAATCTTCTTCTGAGCTTCATCAATTTTAGATAATCTTTCTAAAACCGAAACAAAAGTCTTATTCGTTTTCTCAAAGTTCTGGTCTAAACGTTCATTAACTTTTTCATTGATTAGTAATAAACGCTGTTCAATTTTTTCATTTAACAAGTTAAAATCTTGATTTAAAGAGTTTTTAAACTCTCCCAAATCCTTAGTCATTCTAAGTTCCAAATTGCCAAGACGTTCTGTAATATTAGCTTCATTAATATTTTTTAAAAGAGAAACAATAATTAAAATAATAATTAAAACATCCATAAATACCTCTACTCTTCATTTTCTTTTGAGACGAAGAGCTTCACTCCT
>USBW01000095.1 GCA_900553045.1 uncultured Mycoplasmatota bacterium
CAGCCACTGGCTTGATTGCAGCAAGAAATATTTTAAATAAGTAAAATCTATTTTAATAATTGCCAAGATATGTTACAATAATAAAAAGATGGGTGATATAAATGGGCTTTAATGATAATGACTTTTACATGGAAGATGAAGAAGTAAAACCAAAAAAGAAAATTTTTAAAATGCCTAAGCGCAAGAAAAAAATTGAAGAACCTTTGCCATATCAAGCTGACCTTACTACCCAAAAAGACGATTTTAATCAAGAAGAAACTGATTTTAATACCGATAAATTAACTTCTGCTGATGTTGATAATATTGACAATGCTAGCAATGCTAGTAATGTTGATGTTAATAATGCCGGTAAAGCTGACAATGCAATTTATGGCGATAATAACAATGAAAAGACAACGGATAATCAGGAAGAGACTCCTATCTATCAAGAACTAGAAGAATTTAACAAATTGGATAAGAAAGCTCGTAAAAAGAAAAAAGCTAAAGAGTCTAAGACGAAACCTGAAGTCCAAACTCCTCCTGCTATGCAAGAGATCGATTATGACGAAGTTGGTTTTAGAAGTTACTTGCGCAAATATCGTCGCAGTAAATGGTTTTGGCCAACCATTATTTTGCTTGTTCTTATCTTGATCATTGTTATAATTATCAGTAGCTGGGAAGCTAGCACTGGCACTTTAACAGGCATTGAGATAGAAGATCTAAATAAAATTTATGTTAATGAAAATACTGATATTAAAGTTCAAGCTTTAGGAAGTGGCAACTTAAAAAAGACTGTCTTTCATTTTGACAGTAGTAATAATAGTATTATTGAAATAGCTAGTCGCAGTGAGTTGCGTGGCAAAGAAGTAACTAATACCTTAATTCCGATTTCAACCGGTAAATTTATGCTTAATGTTCGTGCAAACTTAGGCTCTAATCAGGCAGAAGCCAATCAACAGATCTTGATCTGCCGCCGTTTAAACGATGCTTTATATTCGACAGAACTAAGTGTTGATTTAGAAAATGAATATAATATTGGCCTAAATTTAGGAGCAGAAGAGTGCTATGACAGTTTGACTTATGAAATAGCTGATAATAGTATCTTAACCATGAATGACAACAAACTGAAAGGTCTTAGCGAAGGTGAGACAACGCTACTGATAAGAGATGGTGCTGATACTAAGGAATTCCGAGTTAAAGTTGTCGAGGAAATAATTCCTGCTACTGGGATCAATCTGCCATCAGACGAATTATCGTTACAAGTTCAGGCAACAACTAAAGTTAATGCCAGTGTCCTACCAAGTAATGCTACTTTATCTTCTTTGTTGTGGTTTAGTGATGATGAGTCAATTGCCACAGTCGATAGCAACGGGGTTATCAAGGGAATAGCAAAAGGGAGCACAACGATTACAGTCATGACTCAAGATCTAAAGCATGAAGCTAAAATCAAAGTAGAAGTTACTGACGCTTCCGGAGTCGGTGCAAACGATAAGCCAGTTTTAGAAAAAATAACTGTAACAAGCAATAATCGAACTAATAATAAATATGCCAAATTAAATGATACAGTTACTATTGCTATGACTTTCAATCAAGAGTTAGGCCAAAGACCACAAGTAGAGTTTAATGGCTTAGTCTTAACAGTTACTGGCAGTGGTACTACTTATCAAGCTACTACAAAAATTACTGAAGAGACCAAAGAAGGCTATCCAATTATTAAAATAAGCAATTATCAAAATCTTAATAATAATGTTGGTGATACAATTAATACCATTGCTAATGCTAACAACATTATCGTCGACAAGACTGCTCCAACTTGTACACTTACTAACAACAATGGAACCCTTACTATTCGCGGCAATGATAATTACCAAGTCCATGGCTATGTAATTGATCAAAACCGTAATACTAACACAGGTTTTACTAACGACAATCAGATCAAAACTAATGTCAATGGTACTTATTATGGTCATGTAAGTGATGAAGCATCCAACACTGGCTATTGCAGTGCTTATGTAGATAGCAATGTTACAGATACGCAAAGACCAGTTGTGACCAAAGCTCATATTTATAGCAATAATCAAATCAATAAAAGTTATGCTAAAACAGGTGATACCATTTATTTAGATATAACTTTTAGCGAGATTTTAGGTACAGCTCCAACTGTTAGTTTCTCAAATATGAATACAACAGTCACTAAAACAGGTACTAATACTTATCAGGCAAGATTAAAAGTTACTAAAAGCAGCAAAACCGGCAAAGTAACCATTAGTATTAGCAACTACAAAGATCTGGCTGGCAATTCAGGTTCTACCGTTACTAAGCTAGGCGAAGGAAGCATGACGATTGATAACTCGATGCCTACTTGTTTGTGGTACGGTCCTTACAAGTCTGATTTTACCACTAGTCAAGCAAGAGCTAACAAAGGAAGTACAGTTTACTATCGTCTAACTTGTCTTGAACAATATTCATTATCTAAAGAGCCGGATATTAATAATATTCAAGCTAGCAACAGTTCAATTATTAGAAATATTAGTTTACTACGCAAAGAAGAAGAAAACTATAGCAATACCTATTATTATCAAGTGACTCTTGGTAACACATCTGGTCGTGCTTACTTGCGCATCCTTAGCAACTCTATTTTTGATAACGCCGGAAATGGTAATGTTCAGGCCCAATCTTCTGAGATTATCGTTAATTAAAAATGATGAAAGTAAAAGCTTTCATTATTTTTTTGTAAATAAATAACCAAAAATTTTCCATAATAAAAATGGTGATAAAAAATGGAATTTGATTTTGGAGAACTATGGCAGGTCACTTTAAGAGCTCTACTTTCCTTAGTAACTTTATTTTTGGTGACAAAAATGCTCGGTAAAAAGCAAGTTTCCCAACTAAGTTTATTCGATTATGTAATTGGAATATCCATCGGTAACTTTGCTGCTGAGATGACAATTAACCTTGATTCTCATTACTTGCATGGGACCGTTGCCGTTATTATTTTTGGAGTAGTGGCTTACCTTATTTCCTATGTGACAATGAAAAGTATTTTTTTAAGACGTTATTTCATGGGAGTGCCATCAGTCTTAATTGAAAATGGACATTTAATTGAAAAAGCAATGAAAAAAGTTAAGTTTGATCTAAATGATTTACTAGAAGAATGCCGCAATATGGGCTACTTTGATATTTCAGAGATCGCCTATGCTATCATGGAAGCTAACGGCCAGTTAAGTATTTTACCGAAGGGTGAGCATAAGCCAGTAACTGTTCAAGATCTCAATTTGCAAGCAAAGACGCCACCTTACTGTGCTAATGTTATAATCGATGGCAAAATTATGAAAAATAATTTAAAAAATATGAAAAAAGACGAAAGTTGGTTAAGACAACAATTAAAAGTAAAAGGCAAGGATCTTCCTAATATTTTACTAGCCACCTTAGATCAAGAAGACAAGTTACAAATCTACGAACGCGGTTACGAATCGATGGGAGGAATCCTGGAATAGACAAAACAGGATTAATTATGATAAAATAATAGCAAGGAGTTAATATGAAGAAAGTATTATTTATTTTTGCTATTATTTTTTTACTTACAGCTTGCAGTAAAGATCCTTATATCAATCCTAAGTATGCCGCAGATGCAGTCACAGCTTGGTTTAACTATAATGAAAATGATGTTGATCTTGGCAGTGTAAGAAGAGAACAAGAAGAGATCGATGAAATAAAAAATATCGAATGCGAATATCTAGAAAGTGATTCTAATAAAAATTACATCTATGCTTGCAATATTGAATACAGTATTCTTGGTGATACACTAATTCCCCTTGCTAAAAATGACACTAAAGAAGTTGTAGTAGCTTTAACATTCCAAGAAGATCGCACTTACACTTATATAGTATATAACTCAATCTACAAAAAAGAAGATAAGTTTTGGTACAATGATGAGACTTTAAATTATGT
>USBW01000096.1 GCA_900553045.1 uncultured Mycoplasmatota bacterium
ATCTAAAATAGCCTTTCTCTTTGTAAAAAGTTTTGACAGTAACTTCATTATTATCGTTCATAGCTACTACAGTATCACCATTTTTAGCATTTTTAGTCTGTTCGACAATAATAATATCGCCATCATAAATTCCAACATTAATCATACTGTCGCCACTTACTTTTAATGAGAAAAGATTATTTTTATGTTTGACTAGTCCTACTGGAATATCAAAGTACTCATCAGGCATTTCAATAGCTTCGATTGGGTTACCTGCCGTTACTTTTCCTAGTAGAGGAATCGATAAAGTATTTGAGGTATCTTTTTTATATTCATTAGGAACTAATAATTCAATTGCACGATTTTTATCTTTACCTTTTTTAATATAACCGCGTTCTTCTAAGTTTTCCAAATGAACCTGGATAGTGGCAGTCGAATTTAAATTAGTTACCTCACACAATTCCCTTACTGTTGGGGGATAACCTTTTTTGGCCATAAATTTCTTTAATTGTTTTAGAACCTCTTCTTGTTTAGCTGTTAATTTTTCCATCTTAACCTCCTTATGTCAACATTTTAGCATATTTAACCATCCTAGTCAAACAAATGTTTACTTTTTTCTTAAAAAATGTTTTTTAGTAGTGCGTGATCTTGCTGGAACATTAAAAAAGTAAAATTTCTTGTTTACAAAAATAGTTATTAGTAATACAATAATATTGTATTTTGGTTGTGATGATGGGGCTTGGAAACCTCTAGCAACAGTAAAAAGAGATTCTAAGAATTAGAATAAGTAAAGTGGAACCGCGGATATTAATTCGTCTTTACGTATTTCTAGTTCTTTTTTCAAAGGAGGAAGAAAGCTTATGAATATCGAAAAAATGGTTCAATTTTGTAAAAATTATGGTTTTATTTTCCAAGGGAGTGAAATCTATGGAGGACTTGCTAATACTTGGGATTATGGTCCTTTAGGAACAAGATTAAAAAACAATGTTAAAGATGCTTGGCGCAAACGTTTCATTCAAGAAAGAATTAATGCTTATGAAGTTGATGCGGACATTTTAATGCACCCAAGAGTTTGGGAAGCTTCAGGTCATGTTAAAAGTTTTGCCGATCCTCTAATAGATTGTAAACATTGTAAGACTAGACATCGTGCTGACAACTTAGTTAATGATTATACTAATTCTTCTATCGGCGATAAAATGAATAATGAAGAGTTAGTCGCCTACATCAAAGAACAACAAATACCTTGTCCAAAATGTGGCAAAAGTGATTTTACTGATGTTCGTCAGTTTAATTTAATGTTTGAAACTTATCGTGGAGTTACTGAAGATAGTAAAAATGTCGTTTATTTACGTCCTGAAAATGCTCAAGGGGAATATGTTAACTTTTTAAATGTTCAAAGAAGCATGCGCGCTAAACTACCATTTTCTATTGGTCAGATCGGCAAAGCCTTTAGAAATGAAATAACTCCTGGTAACTTTACTTTTAGAACAATTGAGTTTGAACAGATGGAATATCAAACTTTCTGTAAAGAAGGTGAAGATCAGGCATTATATGATTATTTTAAAGAATATGGTAAGAAATTCTACATGGATTTAGGTCTTAAAGAAGAACATTTACGTTTCCACGATCATGAAAAGTTAGCACATTATGCCAAAGCAGCCTGCGATATTGAATATCAGTTTCCTTTTGGCTGGGGTGAGATCAACGGTACCCATAATCGTACTAATTATGATCTTACTAAACACCAAGAGTATTCAGGTGTTAAACAAGAATACTTAGATCCTTCAACTAACGAGAAGTTTATTCCTTATATTATTGAGTCTACTTACGGTCTTGATCGTACAGTTTTAGCTTTGTTATTTGAAGCTTACGAAGAGGAAAAACTAGAAAATGACATAAGAGAAGTCTTACATCTTGCACCTTTTCTTGCCCCATATAAAGTGACAGTCTTGCCACTAGTTAAAAAACTTCATGCTTCAAAGGCTCAAGAGATAACTAGTTTGTTAGCTCAAGATTTCATGGTTAATTATGATGAGTCAGGTAGCATTGGTAAAAGATATCGTAGAAGTGATGCAATTGGAACACCTTTTGCTATTACCATTGATGATGAGACTCTTAATAATGGTACAGTTACTTTAAGAGATCGTGATACGATGGAACAGATTACTTTAAAACTTGAAGATGTTAAAGCTTATATCGCCGAAAGGATCAAGTTTTAATGTCAAATTAACTTTAGAAAATTTATTTCGACAAAAAATATAAAGATACTCTTTTATACTATAATTGGTGATGGTATGAAAGAGTATTATATTTTTAATTTAAAAAATGAATTTAAGCGTTTATATAAAGATAAACCAAGTGAATTATTCTTTATTTTTAATCGTATTTACTATATGAAAGAAATGGATAAACAATACGGTTATACTTTGTTTTCTCAAATTGCTGAGTTCTATGATAAAGAGAAGATCAATAAATTTTTAACTAGTCGTTATCAAGATAAGATTATGTATTCTTTCTCAGTTGATGAACATATTATTAATAATTTATTTTTAAATGAGATCAGTATTTTGAAAGTTAAGAATTCTAGCATTAGAATTGAAACTAATATTTCTAATCCTTCTTTTTTCAAAGATCTAAAAGCTTTTTCGGATAATTTCTTTGTCTGTAATTTTAAAGAGCAGGATTATTTCTTTTTAAAGGGTAATAATCATAAGGTGAAAAGTTAGGGGATCTTTCATAAATTGCTTGCTAATTCATATAATTTTATATAAAATAGAACTTGGAGGAATGAATTATGTGGCATGATTTATTAATGATTTTTATAGGCCTTGTAATAGGAGCAGTTGTAGGATTTTTCCTAGCGCGCTTCTTTATGAAAAAATATTTAAAGAAGAATCCACCTATTAATGAGGAAATGATTAAAATGTTGATGACTCAAATGGGTAGAACACCATCACAGAAACAAGTTAATCAGATGATGAAACAGATGAATAAATTTAATAACTAGAGTTTTCTAGTTTTTTTATTTACAAAAAGGTGAAAAAATAATAAAATGTATATAGTAGAATAACGATAAGGAGCGGTAAAAATGATAGAAAACATATGTACGCCTGGGGTGGGCAATCTTAAAAATTTAAAAAAATATCAAGCGAAAAAGTTAATTTTCTTATTCGAAGGAACATAAATACGACAATATATGTTATAATAATTTTAGAATTAGTCATAATAGAAATGGAGTGTATTTATGAAGAATAAGAAAAAATATATAATAATTATTGGAATAGTAGCTTTACTTCTTTTAATAGGTGGAAGTTATGCTTTTATAAGGTTTTTACTAGAAGGTAGTGTAGAAAGTGGTGTAACTTCGTCAGACTTTGTCTTTACTTATAATGAGTATGGTGAGTCTTTAACCTTAGAAAACACTGATCCTATGAGCGATGAAGAAGGATTAGCACAAGATCATTCTTTTGATTTTGAAGTAACAGCCCAAAGTGGTGCTAAACAGGTGATCAATTATCAGATCATTATTGAAGAAGATCCTAGCTCAACTTTAAATAAAGAATATATGCGTTTAATTTTAACAGATGAAAATAAAAGTATTTTAGCAGGACCAATCAGTGTCAGTGATCTAGAGTATGATGATAGTGAAACAACATATAGATTATATAATAATAGTTTTAATTTAGATAATAATAGTATCACTCATAAATATAAATTATTTTTCTATTTAGCAGAAAATTATACTCCTGAAGGTGATTTAAATATCGTCGAAGATGGCGATAAACAAACAGCAACGATCGGTGGTAAGCTTTATAAGTTTAAAGTTAATGTAAAATCAGTTGAAAGTGTTGACGTCGAAGTAAATGCTCCAGTTTTACTAGATAATA
>USBW01000097.1 GCA_900553045.1 uncultured Mycoplasmatota bacterium
TTCAGGTGTCTTTCGAAACATATAATTTTTTGGAAAACAATATTTGGGATGAAAAAGCGGAAAGAGAAATAGAAAAGCTAATAAATGAAGGATATTTGAAAAGAACGCGGGTAGAAGAGGTAAAACATTTTGCTACGGACTTTTTAGAATCTTATTTAGAAAATAGAATGAATCAGTTAGTTTTGCAAGTGACACAAAAATGTAATTTGTGTTTATTCTGGTGATTACAAAAATAGAAATCATAGTCAAAAAGAAATGAGCTGGGAAACTGCAAAAGAAGCAGTAGATTATTTGTATGGGCATTCGATGTCTAGCGAAGACATATATATATCATTTTATGGCGGAGAGCCATTATTAATGTTCAGATTGATAAAAGAAGTAGTTGAGTATGTGAAGAGAGAATATTGCCAAAGAACGGTACATTTTAATTTGACCACTAATGGAACGTTGTTTACACCAGAAATTGTTCAGTATTTTATTAAAAATAATATACAAATTATGTTTAGTTTGGATGGGCCTAAAGAAGTGCACGATAAAAATAGAATATTTGCAGGAAGTAATAGAGGATCATTTGAAAAATTGAGAGATAGCATGAAAATGATATATAGTATGGACAGAAAATATTATAAAAAAAATGTGTCTTTCAACACAGTGTTAGATCCCCAAAATGAGTTAAGAACAATATATGAGTTTTTGGATAAAGATAGGCTGATTTCGAAAAATTTGAGTAGAATATCTGTTTTGAATGATAATTATACGGATAAACAATGTGAATTTAGCGGAGAATTTGTTGAAGAACAGGAATATGAATATTTTAAATGTTAATATTACTTTAAATAAGTCACAATTATTGTTTAATTTTTTGGCCGATGAGCGTATAGATTTCCGTGAGCTAGCTAAGAAGCTTGCTTATATTTACAAAACAAGAATTGAATTACATCAGATTGGTGTTCGCGATAAAGCTTCTTTAGTAGGCGGTTATGGCCAGTGTGGTCGAAAGCTATGTTGTGCGTCTTTTTTAGATAATTTAAATAGTGTCTCAATCAACATGGCCAAAAATCAAAGTTTAGCATTAAATCCTCAGAAAATTAATGGAGTCTGTGGCCGTTTGTTGTGCTGTTTGGCTTATGAAAATGACTTATATAAAGATTATAAAAAAGAATTCCCTAAACCTAATGATGTTGTTGAAACAGAATATGGTAAGGGCAAAGTCTTAGAAGTAGATTTATTTAACAAAAAATATAAAGTCGAGCTCGATGATGATAAAGCTAAAGTAGTGGAGATTAAAAAGTAGGTGTTAGAATGAAACTAATTGTTGGACTAGGAAATCCTGGTAAAGATTATCAGTACACACGTCATAATACCGGTTTTATGGTTTTAGAGGCGTATGCTAAATATCATAATGTTTTAATTGATAAGAAAAAATTTAATGGACTTTATGGCGAGTTTTTTCTGGATGGAGAAAAAGTAGTCTTATTAGAGCCTTTGTCTTATATGAACTTATCTGGAGAAGTAGTTTCTAAATTTGTTTCTTATTTTCAATTAGATCCTAAAAATGATCTTTTAATTATTTGTGACGATTTAGATTTACCCTTTTTAGCTTATCGTTTAAGAAAAAAAGGTAGTAGTGGTGGTCATAATGGCCTAAAAAATATTGAGCTTCATCTAAAAACTAATGAATATAAAAGAATGCGCATAGGTATAGCAAATAATAGAAGTGTTGATACTAAAGATTATGTATTAGGTAGTTTTTCTAAGGAAAATCTAACTGCTTTTACAGATTTTTTTGCAATTTCTAATGCTATTTTAGACGACTTTATTCAACTTGATTTTGAACGTCTAATGAGCAAATATAATAAAAAGGAGAGTCTATGAGTAAACTTCTAGAAGCATTTCCTAATAGTTTTTCTAAAAATTTAGCACTCGTTGGGATGACCAATGAATTTTTTTCGTTGTATGTAAATGCTATTTTTCCTAAAACGTCAGGCATTATCATAGTTACTCCAACTTTGTATGAAGCAAATAAAATCTATAATTCCCTAAGTGCTTATAATTCTTCAGTTTACCTATACCAATTAGATCGTGTTTTTTTATCTTCTGATCTAGCTAGTGATGAGTTGAAAGTAGAACGTCTTACTACTCTTAATGCTCTATTAGAAAATAATAAGCGCATTGTTATTACAGATGTTTTAGGATATCTTGCTAAAATTCCTAAAAAAAATACTTATCAAGAAAATATCATTTCTTTAGAAGTTAATCAGGAAATTTCTTTAACACAATTAGTTGAAAAACTCTCTTTATCTGGTTATGTCCGTGAGACACTTGTCACTGAGACAGGTGAGATAGGTGTAAGAGGATTTGTTTTAGATATTTATCCAGTTGGTGAAAATAATCCTGTTCGTATTGAGTTTTTTGGCGATACGATTGAATCAATTAGATATTTCGATGTCGATAGTCAAAAATCTATCCAAGATTTAACTAACATAGTTATTTATCCTAATGATATTAGTAACTATCAAAGTGATGATACTTTACTTTCTTACTTTGATGAACCAGTTGTTATTTTTAAAGATTATGATCAATTGCAGCTAGCTTATAATCGTCTTTTAGAAGACTATAATTACTATAAAAAAGAGGATTCTTCATTACCTTTTTATGATTTTTCTAAAGTTACTAATGATTTTAATTTATATTACTTAGATTTTGATACTCAAGTATCTGTACCTTTAGTTAAATATTATGACTTTCAAGTTAAAGAAGTTGAAATGTTTAATGAAAATATTGAAAAAATTAATGCTTTTTTAAAAGCTAATCTTAAGGGCAAAAATAAAATTATATTTTGTCTAGATAAGCCTAATCAGACTTTTTTTGACCTTTTAGAAGTTCCTTACATTATTACTGATCTAACTAGTACTAATTGGCAAGAGCATGTTTTAAATATTGTTTATGCCCCTTTAAATAAGGGTTTTGCTCATAAAGATTTTTATCTTTTTACACCTTATGAATTATTTAATCATCGTCGTTTGGTCACTAGAAAAGCCCATTTTAAGTATGGTTCTAAGATTTCGTCAATTAATGAGTTAGAAATCGGTGACTATGTTGTTCATCAGCAATATGGAATAGGAGTTTATAATGGCCTTAAGACCTTAAAGAAAAAAGATATTGTCTCTGATTATTTGGAAGTTTTGTATGATAAAGGGGATAAACTATATGTTCCGGCTTCTAAAATTGAATTAATAAGTAAATATTCTGGCAAAGATGGTTATGTACCAAAAATTAATGCTTTAAATAGTACTGCTTGGTTGAAGACTAAACAGAAGGTTCGCGAAAAAATTAAATATGAGGCATCGCGTCTTTTAAGGGTACAGGCAGAACGCCAGTTAAAAAAAGGTTTTGCTTTTTCTAAAGATTCACCAATGCAAGTTCTTTTTGAAAGCGAGTTTCCTTATGAAATTACGCAAGATCAGTTAAGAGCGACTGAAGAGATCAAAAAAGATATGGAAAGTTCTATTCCTATGGACCGAATTTTATGTGGAGATGTTGGTTATGGGAAGACTGAGGTAGCTTTTCGTGCAATGTTTAAAGCTGTTTTAGACTCTAAGCAGGTTTTTTATCTTTGCCCTACTACTTTATTATGCAAACAACAATATGATTCTGCCAAGGAACGCTTTAAAAACTTTCCAGTTAAAATAGCGATGTTTAGTCGTTATACGACTGCTAAAGAGGCAACAGATCTTTTAAAAGAAATTAAGGAAGGGACAGTAGATATTGTAATTGGTACCCATCGTCTTTTAAATGATGCTGTAAATATCTTCACTTTTAGCGCCGGACGCTTCAACGGACGAAAAGAAAA
>USBW01000098.1 GCA_900553045.1 uncultured Mycoplasmatota bacterium
AAGCTTTGTGGATCCTTTGAAGCTTCGGAAGGAAGCCTGATCTGCCGGGAACTTCTCGGGCTGGAGAAGGGCGAAGATCTGGAAGAGCCTGCGGTCAGAACGGAAGCGTATTATCAGAGCAGACCTTGTGTGAAAGCATGCAGAAGGGCAGCGGAGATTCTGGAAGAGTATGTGAAAGAGCAGAAAAGAAAATGAGTGAATACATTACGACCTACACAGGAAAACATTTTAAACCAACAGAACCGGATCCGGAGTTATTTGACATAGCAGACATTGCACATGCGCTGTCCCTGATCTGCAGAGGAAATGGTCATGTGAAGATGTTCTGGTCGGTCGGGGAACATTGCATTTGCTGTGCAAAAGAGGCAAAGGCGAGAGGTCTGTCGGATAGGATGGTGCTTGCATGCCTGCTTCACGATGCAAGCGAGTGTTATATGTCGGATGTTCCGTCGCCTTTTAAGAAGGAACTGCCGGAATATAATGAACGCGAAGAACGTATGCTTTCTATGATTTATGAAAAATTTCTCGGTTCGGACCTGACACCGGAAGAGAAGATGCAGTTGAATGCGATTGATAAGGCAATGCTATGGTATGATCTGACGTTTCTTCTGGGAGAGAAACAGGAGAGCGAAGCGCCCGAATTGCATATTGATCTGAGGTATGAGGTCAGAGCATTTGGTGAGGTGGAAGAAGAATACCAGAGGATTTTTGAAGAACAGCTTATAACCGTACAGAATAAAAGAATCTAAAATCGTACGGATAAGATAGAAAAGGAGGAATACATTATGTTACACGAAGTATCTTTTGCGTCCTACAACGGACGTGACCAGGTCCAGGGATGGATCTATGTTCCGGCTTGCAAACCGAAGGGAATCGTCCAGGTGATCCACGGATTTGGGGAACATTCCAGACGTTATCTGCACATGATATCTGCCTTCATGGATGCGGGTTATATCGTGGCAGCAGACGATCATGTAGGACATGGGAAGACAGCAATGGTCAATAATGTGTGGGGCGACTGGGGAGACAAAGGACCGCATACAATGATGGAAGACGAGCATATATTGAAAGAAATCGTGTGTGAAAAATATCCGGATCTGCCATATTTCTTATTCGGACACAGCATGGGATCTTTTATCACAAGAGATTTCATTGCAAAATACGGGGACGAACTGGCCGGGGCAACTATCTGCGGAACAACGGGAATCTTCCGCGGGGCAGAAGAGACGGGAAAGAAATTAAAAGAAGCGATCGATGCAGGACATGGAGAAGAATCCGATCCGTCATATACCGGAGAACTGATGGGATGGATGTGTGAGCGCTGTGGAGAGGTCAGCATCGGAAATGAGTGGATCTGTGCCGATCCGTATGTACAGCGGGATCATGCCGATGATCCGTTTGATGCATTTACCAGACCGACCAGCAACCGTTCGGTATATGATTTCATCCAGATGATGTTACAGATCGAGGGAACAAAGTGGGCCGAAAAAGTGCCGACAGACATGCCAATCTATAATATTGCGGGAGATCAGGATCCGGTAGGTGAGTATGGTGTCGGTGTATATCAGGTAAGTAACTGGCTGGTACAGACCGGACATAACGTAACGACGAAGCTGTACTCGGGATACCGTCACGAGATACATAATTATGCTGAGATTAAGAACGAAGTCGAAGCGGGTATTATTGCATTCATGGACAAGGCATTATAAAAATGTATTAGGTGTCGGGAAGGATTATAATTCAAAAAACATAGAGATAAAGACATAAAAAGTACAATAGCATTTGTGATAGCGATTGTCGTGATCAGTGTAGATAAGAAAGACGTAAGGGAAATTTGATTTTCAGGGACTCCGGTTTTATGAAACCCGGAGTCCTTTTTGAAAAAAATTATTTTTTGATCTCTGATTGGAATGCATTGATATCTTTTGCTTTACAAATGATATATAAAGTATTATGATAAATAATAAACTTTTTATCTAAAGTTGTTCTTATGTCACATTCTATTCCTATATACTTATTACTTAATAATCCACTTTTTAATGCTTCATAAGAATTATCTTTTACTTTCTTATTCCATATTCCACGATGGGCAATTAATTGCATAAAAAAACACCCTAGTAAATTATACTCAAGTGTTTAATTTAAAATGCTACCATAACAGAAATATATATTAGTAATAACACCACACTTACTAATGATATTTTTGTTATATTTAATTTATTATCTTTCATACATTCCTCAATTCTTTTTTATTTTACCAAAATTTCCAGTTGTAATCAAGATAATATATTTAACTTTGACATATGCTTGTCAATTTATTCAACTATTTTTTCCCACTTTGCTTCAAGATTTATATTCTTTTTAATTGGTGTATTAAAATCGAATTTTTCACCATCTAAATACCACCCTAAAAATTTATATTCATCGCTTTTCGGTGCTACAGGTTCTGTAATTTTTTCTCCAACTTTAACTGTAATTGGTGCTATACCAACTCCAATTTTAGCTGTAAAAGAAACCGTAACACTGCGAAAATACATAAAGTATAGTATTGCAAAGACTGCAATTACACTTCCTAATATTAGAGTTAAGATTGTTTTATTTTTCATACTATCTTCCCTTTCCTATTTCTTCAGTTAATTCCATTACATGAATTTTTTTAAGTTCTAATTCTAAAATATATAATTTTTTTAAATATTTATCTAATAATTCTTTTTTTAATCCTTTATTTTTTAAAGTTAACAAATCTTCTTTTATTCTTTCTATTTCTGTGTAAGCTATTAGGACATCTGTGCTAGTAGTATCATCATTTGAAACTAATGAATAAATAAGCTTTAATAATTTAGAATATTCTTTATCTATTTTATGTTCCCACAAAGTATTTAACATATTGGGGTCAAGAATAGTTATTTTTTTTACTTCATTATATCCTTTTTTAGGTGAAAAAGTGTAACTTGCTTTTTCTTGATATAATAAAACTTTATGTTCTTCTTTATTATTTTTTAATATATAACTACTCATGATCTTCCTCCATTAAATCAGGTCTTAAGATTTTAGTTTTTTCTATTCTTGAAATATTTCGATACTCTTCAATATTTTTATGATTACCAGATAGTAAAACTTTAGGAACTTCTAGACCTCGATAAACAGATGGTTTTGTGTAAGTAGGATAATCAAGGAATGATGAATTAAATGATTCATCTTCTAGACTTTTACTTGTGATGACTCCAGGAATAAGTCTCGCAATAGAATCTGTTATAGCCATTGAAGGAATTTCTCCCCCAGTTAAAATATAATCCCCAATTGATATAACTTCATCCACTCTAGTTTTAATTCGTTCATCAAATCCCTCATAATGTCCACATAAAATAATTAAATGCTTATGTTCTAATAATCTCTTTGCAACACTTTGTTTATATTTTGTCCCTTCAGGGCTAAGCATTATAATATAAGCATCTTTAGTATTAATACTATCTAAGCATTCAAATATTGGCTCACATCTTAAAATCATGCCAGATCCACCGCCATAAGGAGTATCATCTACTTGCTTATTATTTAAAGGGGAATAGTCTCTAAAATTAATTAAGTTAACTTCTAATAAACCTTTTTCTATAGCTCTTTTTATAATAGATGTATTTATAAAACCATCAAACATTTCTGGAAAAAGTGTCAATATATCTATTTTCATATATACCTCCTTAAAAAATTAATTCTTTAGCATTTTTAGTATATAATATTTTTTTATTTAAATCAAATTTACTTATATAGTTATCAATTAATGGAATTAAAAATTCTTTACTTCCTTTTACTTTTA
>USBW01000099.1 GCA_900553045.1 uncultured Mycoplasmatota bacterium
TGTACTTAAAATATCATGAATAAAATTAATAGTAGTAGTCTTACCCTTAGTTCCTGTAACGCCAATTAAAGTTAATGGTCTAGAAAACTCATAAAACTTCTTAGCTACTAAAGCCATAGCTTTAGTAATATCTTTAACAAGAATATAAGGAATATTGGCTTTAGAAGATATATAAGAAGCTTGAGCAAGATAACATATTGCCCCTTTTTTAATCGCATCAAGCAAGTACTCTTCTTTAAAATTGTTTCCTTTACAAACGAACAAGGTATTCTTGGCAATATCTAAGGAAGAAAAAGATAAATAGGAAAACTCTAAAGGATTATTACCAATAGTATCTTCTAAATACAAATCCTCTTCTTTTAATAGTTTTATAATTAAATCAGTATTCATAGTCTACTCCTTTATTTAAGACTTCTAGGATGGGTATGTTGATATATTTCTTTTAAATGTTCATTAGTAACATGAGTATAGATCTGAGTAGCTTTTAAAGATGTATGCCCAAGTAAAGTTTGAACACTGGTTATATCACAACCATTATTTAAAAGATGAGTAGCAAAAGTATGACGCAAGACATGAGGAGAAATTTTAAATTGTAAACTAGCTTTATTAATTAGTTTATTTAAAATTAAACGCACGCCTGAAGTCGATAGATTGCCCCCATTTTTATTTAAAAAAAGATAATCACTCTTTTTTTTATCTAAGAATATCCTAACACTTTTTAAATAATGGAGCAATTCTTTTTTAACTTTTTCTTGAAAGTAGACATAACGTTCTTTATTACCTTTGCCTAAGACTTTAATATTCATTGCGATTAAATCTATATCTTGAAGTTTAATATTAACTAGTTCCGAAACACGAAGACCTGTTGCATAAAGGATTAAGATGATCAGATGATCTCTTTTGCCAAGGATTGTTGGATCATCTACTTTAAGTAAAGCATTAATTTCATTTTCATAGAGAAATTTAGGTAATTTTTTTTCCTTAGATGGTGTACTAACTAATAAAAAAGGATTAGCTTCTAGAACTTTTTTATTAACTAAGTAACGGTAAAAACCTCTTATCGAACTAGTTATTCTAGCAACTGAAGTATTAGATAGCTGCCTCTTATCTAAAAAGTGAAATAAGCCATGAATAAGTGAGTAATCAATTTCTTTATAGTCTATTAGCTCTTCTTCTAAAAAGGTTTGATAAAGAGCAAGATCATGTTTATAATTATTAATCGTAAAAAGAGAATAATTACGCTGTTTTTGTAAGTAATCAAGGTATTCAGAAATTTCTTTTTGCATAGCACCACCATCTTTATTTTAACACACTTTAAGGCCTATAAGTAATATCTTCTTTACTAGGCCCTTTTAGACATTTTCCTGTTATATCAAAACGGGAGCTATGACAAGGACAATCCCAAGTTTTCTCAACTTCATTAAAGATTAAGCTACAACCAAAATGCGGACATTTGTTGATAATGGTATAGCTTTTGCCATGATCTTGATAAGTTGCTAAATTTAAACCATCTTTTTTATAAAAGATTAAGTTTTTATTGTACCAATCTTTTTTATAGAATTTACTGCGGATATAAGAAAAAGCGGTAGAAAAAAGATCATAAGGTTTATTTAAAATTTTTCTAAAATTTAAGCGCTTAGGATCAAAGAGAAAGGCCAAGGAATTAGGCTTATTTAAAATGCGATCGCTAATTATTTTGGCACTTAAAAAACTATTAGTCATTCCCCAGGTATTAAAACCAGTAGCAATATATAAGTTATCTTTGATTTCTCCAATGTATGGCAAGCTATCATCAGTCATAATATCAACATTGCTCCATTTATAAAGAATATCCTCATCTTTAAGGTTAAAAAGGCGGGCCACTTCTTTAAAATTTTCTTGATCATTTTGTTTAAAGCACGTATTATGTGAGGCTGCAAGGTAGATAGCATAAGTATTAGTTCCATCTTGATAGTAACGGAAAGATAAAGTTGGTTTACTAGCAGTTATAAAAGAAAAATGGTTGTTAGTTGTTGTTTTACAAGCAAGAAGATAAGATTTTTCAATACTAGATTTAAGTGGCAAGAAAAAAGGAAATAAAAAGAAAGGATAATGTGTAGCAATGATCACTTTAGAAGCTTTAATTTGAAATTTTAAAGTTTTGCAAAGATAATAACCATCCT
Source organism: uncultured Mycoplasmatota bacterium (assembly GCA_900553045.1). Classification (GTDB taxonomy): domain Bacteria; phylum Bacillota_I; class Bacilli_A; order RF39; family UBA660; genus UMGS1572. Next base: position 2,163 of record USBW01000099.1, read on the forward strand.
GTTTTTGAATATCAATTACTTTAGTATTTTCATAAATAGGAAGTTTTCTATTTTTTAAATAGTTTTTTAAAGCCATCAAATATTTAACAGGATTAAATACATAAGTATCCTCTACTTTAATGGCATAAAGCATGTCTAAAAAGGGATTTTCTTCCCCTTTAACTGCTATTTGATTCTTTAAAAGAAAATCCCGTTCTTTTTTTATTTTAGAGATCTCTTCCTGTTTATTAGTACAAACGTAAGAAGAGGCAGAATCTAAATCGCAAGAGAAATGTTCTTTAGTTATTATTTCTTTAGCAAGATCAATAGCCAGTTGTTGAGATTTTAGATAAGTAGTAGCTTCTAAAAAATTAAGTTTATTATAGATTAACTCCTGTAAGTAAGTTAATTTCCCAGTAGTATTCTTACTGACCCCATTACCAATTATTCCAGCATCTACTAAAGCTATTTTATCAGTATCTTTTAAAAAGTAAAGAGTATTTAAACCAGCCATTCCTCCACCAATAATTAAAGTTTCTACTTCTAAATCTTGATCAAGTTCTTTAATATCATCTTTTTCTAAATATTGTTCCCATAAACTCATAGTATTTCTCCTTTTCAGTTGTTAGCTTGAACTAAAGTTTAAAAAATATACTTTAAAGCAAAAGAAAAGATAATCTCTTATCTAGATTTTCTAGAGGGATTATCTTCTTGTACTATATCAGGAATCTTTTGATTAACACTTGCTTGGGCACGTTCTTGTTCATGCTTTTTTAAAAAGTATTAATACAAATGCATAAAAACTTCACTATTTAATAAACCTTTTAACTGTCCGTCAGTAACATTATAAGAATTAGTTGTTTTAACAATATTTTTATAGACATCAAATAAAACAGCATCGTCAATTTTTAAAAATTGTAAAGGCATACCAGGTTGTCTTTTGATAATTTTAGAATTCTTATAATCATAACCGTATTTTAATAGTTCGTTTAAGGCATAAAACTTAAACCAAGAATCATAATTACTACCCCTATATTCAAAAAAATCGAGCATATTTTCTAAAGAAGCTTGTTGAGCTGCGATTATATTTTGTACTTCTAATTGATATTTATCTTCTGGTACTTTAGCTGCTTTTCTTTCTTGAACAAAATTTTTAAGATAAGGGTTTTCTTTTGTTAGTGCATATTTATGAAAAAGCATTTTTTTAGTCATCTCAACATGTTTTTCAGTCATACCCTTGCTAGCACGAACAGCATTTTCCTGATTTATTTGAGCACCGTTTAAAATATTATGATAAACCATCGCTGCAAAAACTAAATCGTTATCCATTTATATCACCAAAAATAGTATACTATTTATTTTTAAAGAATACAAGAAGAAGAGATTTAAGCAAATTATCCCTTTTTTAGACATAAAATGACTTAGGAAGTGATCAAATGTTTTTACAATTAATAGAGCTTTTAAAATCATTTTTTTTCTTTAGAACCTCTTATTCCAATAATGTTTTTAAAGAACCTTTAAGTAAAGAGGAAGAGGAAAAATATATTGAGCTTTTATTAAAAAAAGATAAGAAAGCTCGCGATATTTTAATTGAGCATAATTTACGGCTTGTCGCCCACATTGTTAAGAAGTTTG
>USBW01000100.1 GCA_900553045.1 uncultured Mycoplasmatota bacterium
TTCCAATAACTTTTATCCCCTGTTGCCAAGCTTTATTAACAATAATAGATCCAGGATCAGAAATACAAGGAGTTCCAGCATCAGTAATCAAAGCAGCATTTTTGCCCTTTTTAATAGCTTCTAAATAAGAAAGAGCTTTACTTTCTTCATTAAATTTATGATAAGCATAAAGAGGTTTTTTTATATCATAAAAATTTAATAATTTTAAGCTGTGCCGCGTATCCTCACATAAAATAAAATCAACTGCTTTTAAAGTTTCTAATGCCCTAAAAGAAATATCTTGTAAATTACCTATCGGTGTCGCTACAACATATAAATTTCCCATTTGATCACTTCCTTAATCTTTAATTTTTAAACCAAGAAATCCAGCCAAAGAAAGAGCTTGAAAACTATTTACAATCATTTTGTTAAGGCTTGACATCGTAATTTTTATACCATCTATATTGGAAGTAGAAAAATCAATATCAGCAAGCTGAGTATCAATAAATTCACTATCCGAAAAATCAACACTATCTAAGGAGACTTTTGAAAAAGAACTATAAGAAAAACAACTGTTAACTAAATTAGTTTTAGTAATTTTAGTATTAGTCCACTTAGTGGCATAAAAATTAGCATACTGCATGAGACAATCAGTAAATAAAGAATTTTTAAAGTTCGCTTCTACTAAAGAAGCCCCTAACAATTTACTATTCAAAAAGCTCACATTCTGAAAATAGCTTTCGTCAAAATTACAATTAGAAAGATCGCACTGTTCAAAAAGAACATTATCAAAATAAACTTTAGAAAAATCACAGTCAATAAATTTTACTTTAACAAACTTACAGTTACTAAACTGCTTAAGACTGAAATCTTGTTTAGTAAAATCTGCTTTTTCAACTATAACATCTTCAAAATACGAAGACTCTGCAACAAAAGAATTTTCTAAAACACCTTTAATCACTGCACCAATATTATTTGTCCTCATCGCTAGCCTCTTTTTTAAGTTCATAAAGTAGATTCATAGCATCAATCGGAGTTATTTCTAAAGGATTGATCTCTTTTAACTTTTTAATGATAGCCTCTTCTTTCTCTTTATAAGCTGACGAAAAATCAAGCTGTAACGAAGTCTGCTCATACACTTCTTTACGTCCTTTTTTATTTTCATAAATATTTAGGATCTCACTTGCTCTTTCAATGATCTTAGTAGGCAAGTTAACTAAAGAAGCGACATGAATACCATAGCTTTTATCTACCGGACCATTTTTTATCTTATGTAGAAAAGTTATTGAACCATTATCTTCTTTAGCACTGACATGAACATTTTTTAAATGTGATAAGTTTTTTTCAAGACTCGTAAGTTCATGATAATGCGTCGAAAACAAAGTTTTAGCCTTAACTTCATCGTGAATGTACTCCAAAATTGCTTGAGCAAGACTCATACCATCATAAGTAGCAGTTCCTCTCCCTAGCTCATCAAATAAAATTAGGCTCTTATCAGTCGCATTAGAAACTGCATTATTAGCTTCTTTCATTTCAACCATAAAGGTCGATTCGCCACTTACTAGATCATCACTAGCTCCAATTCTGGTAAAGATTTTATCAAAAATTGGCAAAGTTGCTTCTTTACATGGTACAAAAGATCCCATTTGAGCCATAATAATGATAATAGCAAGCATTCGCATATAAGTAGATTTACCACTCATATTAGGACCAGTTATTAACAAAATACTAGTTTTAGCATCCATTAAAACATCATTAGGAACATAAGCTTTCTTAGAGACAACTTCAACTACTGGATGACGACCATCAACAATTTTTAAGTTTTTATCTAAAGTAAGCGTTGGTCTTACATAACCTCTTTCTTCAGCTACTTGTGCTAAGGACTGCAAGAAATCCACCTCAGCTAAGACACTAGCAATCTTTTGAATTCTAGGAATATACTCTCTTACTTTATTTCTAATTGCAGTAAATAATTCATACTCTAAAGCATAACTTTTTTCTTCAGCATTTAAAATTAAATTTTCTTTTTCTTTTAGTAAAGGCGTAATATAACGTTCAGCATTAACTAAAGTCTGTTTTCTAATATATTGATACTCATCTTTAATCATTGGGATGTTACCTTTAGATACTTCAATGAAATAACCAAAGACTTTGTTATAACCAACTTTTAAATTCTTAATACCCGTACGTTCCTTTTCCTGTTGCTCCAATTTTAATATAAAATCTTTACCACCATTAGAAAGACTGCGTAATTCATCGAGTTCTTTAGAATAGCCATCTTTAATTATGCCACCTTCTTTTAAGCCAAGAGGAGCGTCCTCAATAATAGCTTGTTCTAGCAAGTCATAAAGTTCGTCTAAAGTTTCAATCTCCCGATCATAGTTTAAAGAAGTTAAAATTTTCTTTAAAGCAGGCAACTGTTTTAAAGAGTTCTTTAGCTGAATAAAATCTCTAGCATTGGCATTACCATAGCTAATTCGTCCAGCAAGGCGCTCTAAATCATAAACTCCAGCTAAATTTTCTTTTAAGTCTTCCTTCAAAATAAACTCGGTCAACAACACTGAGATAAAATCATAGCGTCGTTCGATCGCTTCTTTATCGACCAAAGGATTTTCAATCATCTGTTTTAAATAACGGGACCCAAAGGCTGTCTTAGTTTTATCTAAAAACCATAAAAGAGAAAAGGTACGTTCTTTAAGACGCAAGTTCTCTACTAACTCAAGATTTCTTTTAGTATAAAGATCTAATTCTAAAGCATTTCTTTTATCAACCATTACTACTTTCTGTAAATGAGCAAGATATCCCATTTTAGTCGCATTAAGATAATATAATAAATGTTTAAGAGAATTAATTACTCTGACATCTTTAACATCGGCATAAATATAATCGTAGTCATTAGTATTTAAAAGTTCATTTTGAATAGTAATTAAAATCCCATAAGTATCTCTTAAAACACTAATTACTTGACGATCTATTTTATCATTAACAATAATTTCTTTAATGTCTAACCTTATTACTTCATTAATTAATTTTTCACAATTATAATCAATCAAAGATGAAAAGACCTCGCCGGTTGAAATATCAATATAACTTAAAACATAACAGTGCGTAAAATCATAAATACTTCCTATAAAATTGTTACTTTTCTCATCTAGGGCACTATTATCCATTAAAGTACCTTTAGTAACTACTTGAACAACTCCGCGTTCTACTACTCCTTTATTATTAGGATCAGAAAGCTGCTCACAAACAGCAACTTTATATCCTTGATTAACTAATTTTTCAAGGTATGGTAAATAAGAATGAAAAGGTATTCCACACATTGGAACCCTTTCTTTTAAGCCACAACTTTTGCCTGTTAAAGTAAGCTCCAACACATTAGATGCCAAAAGAGCATCTTCAAAAAACATTTCGTAAAAATCTCCCAAGCGGTAGAAAAGAACGGCATCTTCATACTGATCTTTAACTTCCATATATTGTTTCATCATCGGCGAAAGCTCTTCGCGGTTTACTTCTAGTCGTTTCACTTTATCCCACCTCAAAAGATATTATACAAAAAATAATCAACCTATGTAAATTAAATTTTATATATTATTCATATCTTCTAGGCTTTCTGCTTCACAGATAAAGTTATCTCTATTCTCCACAGACTTAACTTCCGATAGTTGCTACCGTAGATTTTTATACTAATTCTTTCATATAAGTTTTTAACCGCGAAAATAATGTATCGATATTACATCATAATGTTCATCTTTTCAACTAAAACAAATCAATTTTTATTTATAATAAC
>USBW01000101.1 GCA_900553045.1 uncultured Mycoplasmatota bacterium
AAAAATCAGTAGCTTTCTCTTTGACTTTCCAAGCCAAAGAGCGCACCTTAAAAGATGAAGAAATAAATAAACTATTTAGAGCGATTATTGATCATATCACTAAGAGATATAACTGTGAAATAAGAGATAAATAATTGCTACTTCTAAAAAATTATGATAGAATGTATTTATAATACATTCTGTTTTTTTAGGAGGATATTATGAGTAAAAAGAAAAAAATAATTATTTATGCGATAGTGGTATTAGTATTTTTGGCTGTCATAATAGGGGTTTACTTCTTATTTAAAGGTGAGTCAAAAGATTTGACTTATGGCGATTTTACAGTTATCGATGGCGGAGTAGGTGAAGTCTTAGATTACGATAAGAGTATTTTTGTTTATGGCTATGAAGCAAGTGATCAAGCATATTATATAACAGGGAACGTTAGAAATAATAATCAAGAAGAAGATTATCAATATGTTTTATTAGTCTTTAATTTATATGATGCCGACAACAATCTATTAGGAACTGCAACTGGAGCTTTACAGAGTCTAAATAAGAATGAAACTAAAGAATTTAAAGCTTTAGCAACAATTCCATATGAGAGCATTGAACAAATTGATCACTATGAAATTAATTTTATTGGTGAAAATTCTTAAGAGTATTTTAATTTTTTAAAGGGCAAAGTTAATTTTTGCTCTTTTTATGTGCCAGAATTTAGTTTTTTAATCATTTTACGAGTTTTTAAAATTGTGTTTAAATAGTACTTGACGAAATGATATTATTTATTGGCAGTTTTTGTGGATTATAGTATTAGCTTATAATTTATTTGCTTATAATTTATTTGCTGGTTAGCTTATTAGTAACAAAAAAGCTTTCAAAAAGGCAATTATTTTGCTATAATTGTGTTAGTTAAAGATAGGAGTTGATCTTGTGGCAAAAAAGAAAAAAAGAAGTGGTGGTAAAGATAAACAGACCGGCTATATTACGGAATTATACGGAATTGTTCTAGTCTTGATAAGTATTTTAGGAATAGGTAAGTATGGCCCAGTAGGACGAGTTATATCTTCTTTTGGTCTTTTTCTGGTTGGCTCATTGTATTTCTTTTTATTGTTATTTATCTTAGGAATAGGTATTTACATAATAGTAAAACGCCAAATTCCTAATCTTTTTTCGTCAAAATTATTGGGAATATATTTGATAGTAATTGGCGTGTTAGTTTTTTTACATCAAAATTATGTGTTGGAAAATATTGATACGACTAAAATAATTTCGGCAACTTTTGATAATATTATGAATGGCATTGACAAGATGATGAACGCTGAAATTAAAGCAGGTATATTTTCTTCAGCTTTAGCTAATACTGGTGGTGGAATAATTGGAGCATTAGTAGCTACCTTATTCTATAAATTATTTGAAAGCAATGGTACTACTATAGTTGTTTGGGTTTTAATTGTTACAGGATTTATGATTTTCACTGGTTTTTCTATTTTTGATATTGTCAAGAATGCTTTAGCAAAGAGTAAGAAAGCTTTACAAGAACAAAAAATCAAACATCAAGAATCAGTAGAAGCAGTTAAAGAAGAGCAAAGAAAAGGGTCTTTAAAAATAACTGATCATAATAATGAGGATTATTTAGAAAAAGAAGAGGAATTGGAGAATAAAATTGTTGTTAAAGATATTAGTGAGATCACTAAATTGCAAGATGACAAAGTCTTAAAAGAAGAGCAAGAAGAAAAACAAACAGATAACGATGATGTGGTAATTAATAAAAGTTATAAATTGCCACCACTTAGTTTGCTCAATCCGCCAAAAAAGAGTAAGAATAGTACCGATCAGACTGCTATTAAGAAAAATATTAATACTTTAGAACAAGTCTTGAGAGATTTTGGAATCATTGGCAAGGTAGTTGCTGTAAATATTGGACCTTCAGTAGTGCAATATGAATTAGAATTGCATTCTGGTACTAAGGTATCAAAATTATTAGGAATTAATCGAGAGATTTCGTTAGCTTTAGCTAAAAAAGACGTCAGAATCCAAGCTCCTATTCCTGGTAAGAGCACAGTTGGAATTGAAATGCCTAACGATAATACCCAAACAGTAACCTTAAGGGAGACTATGGAAGGTATAAAAGATAAATCATCTTCACTTTTAGCGGTGGCTCTAGGTAAAAATATCATGGGCAAACCGAAGTTTTGTGAAATTGATAAGACACCACATTTACTAGTAGCTGGTGCTACTGGTAGTGGTAAATCAGTTTGCATTAATTGTATAATTGTCTCAATTTTATTAAAAGCCAAACCGGATGAAGTAAAACTTATTATGGTTGATCCTAAAAAAGTAGAGTTATCAATATACAATGGTATTCCTCATCTATTGATGCCGGTGGTAACTGATCCTAGAAAAGCTTCAGTTGCTTTAAAGAAAGCCGTAGCAGAGATGGAAAGACGTTATGACTTGTTTGAAGAGACAAAAACTAAGAATATTACTGGCTATAATAAATTAGTCGAAGAAAAAAACAAAACTCTAAGCGAAGACGAGCAGATGGCCAAAATGCCATATATTGTAGTCTTAGTAGATGAACTTGCAGATCTTATGTTAATTGCTGGCAAGGAAGTTGAAGATTCAATTATGAGGATAACACAGATGGCGCGTGCTGCTGGTATCCATTTAATAATTGCTACCCAACGTCCGTCGACTGATGTTATTACTGGTCTTATTAAATCTAATATTCCGTCAAGAATTTCTTTTGCCGTTTCTTCCAACATTGATTCACGTACTATTTTAGATATGGGTGGAGCAGAAAAGCTATTAGGAAAAGGAGACATGTTATTCTTACCGATGGGTGAGATCGTTCCTGAAAGAATTCAAGGGGCTTTCGTCACTGAAGAAGAGATCAAAGCAGTTGTTGATTATGTTATTGAACAACAAAAAGCTAAATATGATGCTAACTTTATGAATTTAGACGATAAAGATCAAGAAATTAAAGCTAACACTATCAGTCATGAAAAAGAAGAATACGACGATCCTCTATATAATGAAATAGTTGAGTTTGTCATAACTACTGGTAAGGCTTCCTCTTCTTTATTACAAAGAAAATTTAAACTTGGTTACAATAGAGCTGCGCGAATTGTTGATTTATTAGAAGAACGTGGTATAATAGGACCACAGAATGGTTCAAAACCGCGCGAAGTTTTAATAAAACTAGAAAATAATCAAAATAATGAGCCTAGCGACGAAGAATAATAAATAGTTTTCAACATCTTGCGTATACTAAAAGAAGAGGTGGAATATGGAATATAAAATAATAAACAAACCAACCTATAACTTACATATGATCAAAACCAACAAATTTAAAACAATCGTTTTTAAAGTTATTTTTCGCAAGGAGATCACGCAAAGAGAAATATCCTTGCGAAATTTATTAATTGATAACCTAATCTTTTCTAATAAATACGCTAAAACAAGAAAAGAAATGGTCAAAAGAAAGCAAGATTTATATGGAGCAGAAATTTTTGGTTCAAATACGCGAGCAGGCAATCATTTGTTGACTGAATTAACCCTTTCGATTTTAAATCCTAAATATACAGAAAATACGATGTTAGATGAGTCTTTGAAATTCTTTTGCGATACCTTATTTGCTCCTAATATTGAAGATGGGGGCTTTGCTAAAGAAAATTTTGAGATAACTAAAGAAGACAATCTGACAATTATCAAAGGAGAAAAAGAAAATAGCTCTCGAACGGCAATAACTAATTTAAAAAAATTGGTAGCAAAAAATGCAAGTGA
>USBW01000102.1 GCA_900553045.1 uncultured Mycoplasmatota bacterium
AAGATCATGGTAACTATTAGTTCTTTTAATAGCAATAGGTGTTATAGCATACTTATTTTTATAGATTTCTTTTAAATAAGAGATAGCTAGTAAATCATTTGGAAGATCAACTTTCTTATTAGTGTGTCTTGCAATTACTTTAGCTAGGGCAGTAGGGTAGTTTAGACCTCGATCTTTTTCTTTTTGTAACTCTTCTTTAAGATTTTGATAATCTATTTGGAATTTGGCTATCATCTTTAAAGTTTCTAGATCATTTGATTCACTACCGAAGGCTAATTTAGTAATTTTTAACTCATTTAAAACTTTTAAGGCACCTTTGGCAAAAATATCAGCACTTTGAGAAGAAAAAACAAAGGGAAGTTCTAGTACTAGATCGATTCCATTTTCTAAAGCGATTGCAGTTTTGTCCCATTTATTTAAAATACTTATTTCTCCTCTTTGGCAAAAAGAACTTGATGTAATAACTATAATTATACTTTCAGGATAGAGTTCTTTTATTTTATTGATCTGATATAAGTGACCCTTATGAAAAGGGTTATATTCTGCTATAATACCGATAATTTCCATTTTTCTCACCTCATGTTTAGTATTTTAACATATTTTCTTAAATAGTTAAATTAAGATTTTTTTAATTGTTGTATTATTTAAAAATTGCGTTTATAATATTGTTTAGCGAGGTGTTACTTATGAAAAATTTAAAAAACAGTGATTTAAGCATCAAAAATGTTGGAGATTTTGTAACTCTTTACGGTTGGGTTGCTAAAAAAAGAGATCTTGGTGGCATGATCTTTATTGATTTGCGTGATCGTTTTGAAATAGTTCAACTAGTAATAAGACCAGAAGATGAGTTTTATGATCTGGCTACTACTTTAAAAAATGAGTATGTTATTAAAGCCGAAGGTACAGTAGTAGAGCGCGAGAGCAAAAATAAAAATTTAGCAACTGGTGATATTGAAGTAGAGGTGACTAATTTAGAGTTATTAAATACTTCGTTGGAACTGCCATTTGCAATTACTGATGATACTACAGCTTTAGAGGATACTCGTCTAAAGTATCGTTATTTAGATTTAAGAAGACCATATTTACAAAGTAAACTTTTGGTGCGTCATAAAATTACTATGGCTATCCGTAATTTTTTAGATAAACAAGATTTTATCGAAGTAGAAACTCCTATTTTATGTAAATCTACCCCAGAAGGTGCTAGAGATTACTTAGTTCCTTCAAGAGTTAATAAAGGTTGTTTTTATGCTTTGCCTCAGTCTCCTCAACTTTTTAAACAGCTACTGATGGTAGGGGGAGTTGAAAAGTATTTTCAAATAGCTAAATGTTTCCGTGATGAAGATTTAAGAGCCGATCGTCAACCAGAATTTACTCAAGTAGATATGGAGATGAGTTTTGTTACTGAAGATGATGTCATGAGTTTAACAGAAAAATTACTTGCTTATCTATACAAAGAAATAAAAGGAGTAGATGTTAAGCTACCTCTTCAAAGAATGCGTTATGACGATGCTATTGAATACTATGGTTCTGATAAACCTGACTTACGTTTTGATATGCCAATAGTAGACATTAGTTCTATTTTTGCGAATACTTCCTTCACTTTATTTGCTGATATTTTAAAAGATGAAGGAATAATTAATGCTATTATTGTCAAAAATAAAGCAGACCTTTATTCTAGAAAAGAATTAGATAAATTGACGGAGTTTGTTAAAACTTATAAAGCTAGCGGCCTTGCTTATTTAAAATATAATAATGAAGAATTTACTGGCAGTATCAGTAAAGTTTTAAAAGAGGAAGAAGTAATTTCTTTAATTAAAACTTTAAAACTTGAAGATAATGACTTAGTCTTAATTGTAGCTGATAAAAAAGATAAGAAAATGGTTGTTAAACAAGCACTGGGAGCATTACGTTTAAAAGTTGCTAAAGATTTGAACTTGATCGATACTAGCGAAGATAAACTATTGTGGGTAACGGACTTTCCTCTTTTTGAGTTCAGTGAAGCTGAAAATAGATATGTTGCTTGCCATCATCCTTTTACAGCTGTTAAAGATGAGGATATTGATAAATTATTAACAGATAAGGCTCATTGTTATGCTAAAGCTTATGATATCGTCATCAATGGTTATGAAGCTGGTGGTGGGTCAATTCGTATTCATGATGAAAAGATTCAGGAAAAAGTTTTTCAAGCTTTGGAGCTTACTGAAGAGCAAATAGCTAGTAAATTTGGTTTCTTTACTGAAGCTTTAAAATATGGAACACCTCCTCATGGTGGGTTAGCATTAGGGCTTGACCGTTTGACAATGATTTTTACTAATACAGAAAATATTCGTGATGTTATTGCTTTCCCTAAAACAGCTAGTGCTAGCGATCTTATGAGTGAAGCACCTAATACAGTTGATCCTCTTCAACTAAAAGAGTTACATATTAAAATTTCTGAGTAATTATTGGCAAATGTTGATATTTGTGTTACTATTGATATAGATAGTAACACTTTTTTTATGATATGGAGGCAAAAAATGAAGAAGAACATATGTACGCTTGGGGGGGGGCAATCTTAAAAAAATAAGAAAAAATAATATTATTTCTTTTATCGATGATACATAAATACGACAAAATGTGCTATAATGTTTTTATAAAATAAGATAGAAGGAGTAATATTAAAGTATGAAAAATAAAGCAAAATATATTATTTTAGGAATATTAGCTTTACTTCTTGTAGGAGGAGTAAGTTATGCTTTTGTAAATTTTTTACTTAATGGTTCAACAGTCAGTAGAGTAATCTCTTCGGATTTAGTTTTTACTTATGATGAAAAAAGTGAGGCTTTAAGTATTACTAGTACTGATGCAATGAGCGATGAAGATGCGCTAAAGGGAGAGAACTCTTTTGACTTTGATGTAAAAGGCCAAAGTGGAGCCAATGAACTTATCTCTTATGCGATAATTTTAGAAAAAGATTCCAGTTCCACTTTGGAAGATGAGTATGTAAGACTCATTTTAACAGATGAAGACAAAAATATTTTAGCGGGTCCTATTAATGTTGCCGATCTGAGTAATGATACGAGTGAGAATACTTTTGTAATTTATCAGAATTCTTTTCAGTTTCCAAGTGCTGAGCAAGTTCATTCTTATAGGCTTTTCTCTTATTTGAGTGAAAATTATAAAAGTGAAGGTGATATAGTATATGATGAAAATGACAATGCTCAAACTGCGACGATCGGTGGCAAAAGTTATGAATTTAGAATTAACGTAAGAACCATTGAAGGACTTGATGTCAAAGTAAATGAACCAGTGTTATTAGATAATATGATCCCTGTTTATTATGATGAACAAACAGGAACATGGAGAAAAGCTAGCCAAAATAATCTAGAAGGAACTTACAAATGGTATGATTATGCTGATAAGATGTGGGCAAATGCAGTCACAGTAAGTGAAGTAAACAGAAGTACTTATTTAAGTGCTCCTGAAGGAACAGAGATTGCTATGTCTGATATTAATACGATGTGGGTGTGGATCCCAAGATATAAATATACAATTTTTAATGCGAACATGAGTGGTTCTGAAGTTACAAGTGAACAAGAGATCAAGATCGAATTTGAAAGTGGAACTTCAACAACTGGAACTGTAAGATGTGTCGATAGCATTAATAATAGCGATGGAACTAGTGAGACTTGTACCGATACAGTCTATGGTAAAGTAACCAATGGTCAAAGTACTTACACCCATCCTGCTTTTACTTTTGGCAATG
>USBW01000103.1 GCA_900553045.1 uncultured Mycoplasmatota bacterium
TTTTAAAATAAAATCATTGATCGAAGTACTGCTGGTAAGACTTTGACTGAAGACTAGAGCAATCCGTTCTTTTTTTATAGAGATCTCACGAAAAGTAATATCAGGAGCATTTTTATATTTATTCTTTATTTCTTTGATAAGTAAGTCTAAGTTATTGTATAGCAAAATATCACCTAATTTCTAATTTTAGTATTGTTAAGTTTTACTAAAATTATACATGATTAAAAAAGTGTTTAAATTTGTGAATATTTATGCTAAAATGAAAATATAAATAAAAGGAGGAGAGAGAATGAATAAATATTGTGGAAACTGTGGCGCTGAATTAAATGAAGGACAAGATGTTTGTATCAAGTGCGGTAAAAAGGTCAATAATGAAGAAGTGACAGCAGTAGTAAAACAAAACACTGTAGCTGTTACAGGTTTTGTCATTTCTATGATTTCTTTGTTTATTAATTTCTTTGGTCTTGTAGGACTTGCTGGTGCTATTACATCATTGGTAGGTCTACTTAAAGTTAACAAGACAAAAGAAAAAGGCAAAGGTCTTGCTATTGTTGGTCTAATTATTGGTATTATCAGTGTTATTTACGGTATTTACACGACATTGTCAGTTTTTGATATTTTGCCAAAATTATATTAATAAAAGCTTGTAAATAATTGCAATTATGCTAAAATAATATCGAAAAGGAGTGAATAATATGGCTAAATTTTGTGAAAATTGTGGCGCAGAATTAAATGAAGGACAAGATGTTTGCTTAAAATGTGGCAAACAGTTAAGTAAGAATACTAAACCAGTATCTAATGGTAATGGCGAAAGAAAATCTAAAATAGCTGCTGGTCTATTAGGAATTTTTCTTGGAACTTTTGGTGTTCATAACTTTTATTTAGGTTTTACTGGTAAAGCAGTAGCTCAACTTTTAATTACTATTTTAAGTTGTGGAATCTTATCAGGAGTATCAGCTATATGGGGTCTTATTGAAGGTATCTTAATTCTTACTGGTTCAATCAATAAAGACGCTAATGGCAATAGTCTTGCAGACTAAGTTTACTAAAGATAAAAATAAAAAAACTGTTCTATTAATATCATTATTAATTTTAGTAATGATATTAATTTTTTTATTCATTGAAGGAAAATTTGATTGCCTGTTTAAGAAAATTTTTAAGATTGCCTGTCCTAGCTGCGGTATGACTAGAGCCATGACTGCTATTTTTCACGGTAATTTTCTTGAAGCTTACTCTTATAATATTTTAGCTATGCCAATTATTCTTTTTATCGTTTTATTAGTAGGGTTAGGGCTTTATGACTTAATATGTAAAAAGAATACGTTTTTTAAGCTTATTGATTTTATTTTAAAACATTATGTTATTTTTATTATTTTGCCTCTTATTATTAGTATGTTAGTCAATAATATCATGGGAATATAAAAAGACATCTATCAAGCTTCTACTTTATCGCCTTGATAGATGTCTTTTCTTTGCATTTCTTTATCAATATCATTTAAAACGACGAATTTTTTAACTAACCAAAAAGGGGCTACTAATTCAGAAACATTTGGGTCACCACTTATTCGGTGAATTACAATATCTTTATTAAGGTATTCTAGTTGGGCAGTTGTAATATCGATATATTCTTCTTTAGTTAAAAGATGAAAAGGCCTCTTTTCATAAAGACGGGCTAGTGCTGTGTCTTTTAAGATATGTAACATATGAATCTTAACGCCAGAAACTTTTAAAGAGTTTAAAAATTTAGCAGTTTCTAACATCATTTCTTTGGTTTCATAAGGAAGGCCATTAATAATATGAACGACAACCTTAATTTGTCGATCTTTTAATTTTTGAACCATATTAGTAAACTCTTCAAGAGTATGACCACGGTTGATTAGTTTAGCAGTCTTTTCATGAATAGTTTGAAGACCAAGCTCGACTGTTAAAAAAGTCTTTTTATTAAGCTCTTCTAAAAAAGTTAGACATTCATCACTAATGGCATCGCACCTGGTAGCAATGTTAATGCCAACGACATTTTCATAGCTTAGGACTTCTAAGAAGTTTTTCTTAAGATAATCTAAGTCACCATAGGTATTAGTACCAGCTTGAAAATAGGCAATGAATTTAGCATTGGGCCATTTTCTTTGCATAACTTCTTTAATTTTGGTAAATTGTACTTTCAAAGGATCGGCAATAGATCCAGCAAAGTCACCACTGCCGTTTTTACAGTAGATGCAGCCACCATAGCCTTTAGTGCCATCAATATTAGGACAACTAAGGCCGATATTTAAACTTATTTTAGCAATTTTGCAATTGAAAGTCTCTTTATAATAATGATCTAAAGTATAATAACGTTTGTTATTTGAAGTATCAAAAGACATCTTGCATCACCAAGATGATTATACCTTTTTTATGAGTATTTGGCTAGGAAAAAGTTGAAATGTTATTTTAAATTTGAAGTACAACAAACTTGCATATTTTTTATAAACTTAAAATCCAAATTTTTAAAGTTGTCAAAATTCAAAAAATGTGTTAAAATAACAAAGCACAAAAAGGAGTAGGTATCATGCAGAAATATACTAAAATAAAAGAGTTAATCTTAACAGGTGAAGCTATAAAAAAAGAGTATAATGAACAAGAAACTTTAGATCTTGTTAAAATGACTTCAGGTCTTTTTAAAACTTTGAAAGAAGTAGGCTATCTAAATGAACAAGAAACCTTTGATAAAAGTTTACCACTTTTTAAAAAAATTGCTTCTAACAATATAATAATTATAGATAGTAGTAATAATAATGATCTAGAATTAATAATTAATCCCAATAAAATTAAAATAAGAAGTTTAAATAAAAATAGAAAATTAGATTACGAAAACAAAGAAACTAAAACTCTTAGCTATTGTTATAAAGAATTAGATGTGATTTCTAAAAATAACAAAATACAATTTTCAGGATTAGCTTTATCCAAGACCCTTATTCCGAAAACTGGTAAAATAAAAAAAGAAGTTTATCGTTATCCAACTATTACAACCACTAACTTTAACGGTCAAGATTTAAAAACTATGCTTATTAATATTGAAAACTCTTCTTTGCCAGAAAAGAATCCTAATATTTTTAGAAATGCTCTTTATAAAAATGAGTTTTCTCCCTTTTTTACTGGTCGCAAAAGATATTAGTTTTATTTGTAAAACGAAAACAAATATTTTATAATATAAAAGAAGCTGGTGATAAAATGAAAACAGATGATTTTGATTATGAATTACCTCAGGAGTTAATTGCTCAAGTGCCTCTTCAGGATAGAAGCTCTTCAAGATTAATGGTTTTAGATCGAAAAACAAAACAAATTGCTCATAAGCATTTTTACGATATTGTCGAGGAATTAAAAGCTGGTGATGTCTTAGTTTTAAATGATACTAAAGTTATTCCAGCTCGTCTTATTGGTACTAAAGAAGATACTAAAGCTACTATTGAGGTTTTACTTTTAAACGATTTACAAAATGATACTTGGAAGTGCCTTACTAAACCTGCTAAAAGAGTAAAGATCGGCACAGTAATTGATTTTGGTAATCTTTTAAAAGCTACTTGTGTTGGTGTTTATGATGAAGGTATCAGGGAATATAAATTAACTTATGATGGCGTTTTAATGGAAATTTTAGATAAGTTAGGATCGATGCCACTGCCACCTTATATTCATCAAGAATTAAAAGATAAAGATCGTTATCAGACAGAAAGAAGAAGAGGGGGGAAGGAGGAGGGGGGAAGGG
>USBW01000104.1 GCA_900553045.1 uncultured Mycoplasmatota bacterium
GTTAGAAAGGATGTGTAAAGATTATGAAGAAAAGAATAGTCGAATTATTAAAGAAGAAAAAAATATAAAACCTAGCGGTTTATTAGATTTAACATCTCTGCAAAGAGAAGCTAATAAATTGCTAGGTTTTTCAGCACAACAAACATTAGATTTAGCTCAATGTTTATATGAAAAGAAAATTATAACATATCCAAGAACAGATAGTAAATTTTTGACGGAAGATATGAAAAATGAAACAAAAGATTTAATAATTAATTTAGTAAATTCAAATCTTTTAGGAGAAAATTTAAGGGAAAAGTATGAAATTGAAGCAGTTAAATTAGAAAGCATTATAAATGACAAAAAGGTTAGTGATCACCATGCAATAATACCTACTAACGAAGTTTTAAAGCACGATTTAAGCCTTACAGATAGTGAAGAGAAGATATTATACCTAGTTGCGTACAAGCTCTTAGAAAGCGTTTATAAGCCTATAAAACAGACTAATATAAAAATAGATTTGGGAATAGAAGATGAAATATTTGAGTTTTCAGGAAAACAAATATTAGATAATGGTTTTAAGTTGATAGAAAAATTAATGAAAGAAAAATTGGGTATAGAAATAGAAGAAGATAAAAATAGTTTTGAAGGTGAGGTGAATGTAGGACAGAGATTTGAAAATGTTGAATTATCTTCAGAAGCTAAGAAAACTCAACCACCTAAATATTATACTGAAGATACGTTATTATCGGCTATGGAGAATGTGGGAAGATTGGTAGATGATAAAGAACTTAAAGAATCTTTAAGCAAAGGTTTAGGAACGCCAGCAACTAGGGCGGGAATAATTGAGCAGATAATAAAGAAAGGTTTTGTAAAAAGGGATGGCAAAAAGCTTATATCAACAATAGAAGGAAAAGAATTGATGAAGATTTTACCTGAAGATATAAAATCACCTGAATTAACTGCTAAGTGGGAATATGAGCTAGAGAGAATAAATAATGGTGAATTATCAGAAGGTGAGTTTTTAGAAGAAATAAAAGTATATATAAATAGCCTAATAAATAATGCTAAAGGAAATTTAAATAAGGAATTTGTTAAAAGTAAAGAAAGAGAAATTATAGGTAAATGTCCTAGATGCAATAAGAATGTTTATGAAGGGAAATTAAATTTTTATTGCGAAGGTGGAAAAGAATGTGGATTTACACTTTGGAAGCAAGATAAATTTTTTACTAATGCAAAGAAAGAAATAAATAAAAGTATTGCAAAAAAATTGCTTAAAGATGGTAAAGCAGAAGTTAAAGGATTATATTCAGTAAAAAAAGATAAGAAATATGATGCAACTGTAGTTTTAGAAGATACAGGGAAATTTATTAATTTCAAGTTAGAGTTTTGATGATATAATAAAATAAAAAACTATGGAGGAAGAAATGAGAAGTATATTATTAAAAACTATTTTAAGCATACCATTAATAGTTTTAAAAATAATAATAATAGTATTTGAAGGTATGAAATCAATAATAGAACGTATTGGAGGATTTTTTCTTTTATTATTTATTATACCTACTATTTGGACTTTGTTTAAAAAAGATTATTATACTTTTTCAGCATATATATTTGGAATCATATTTGTAATTTTGATGCAAATAGGAGCAGAACTTATATTGAGTACTCTAACTTGGCTATATGAGAAAATATATATATACAAAATGGAATTAGAAGGATAATTAACACCAGGAAGATACCTGGTGTTTTATTATTGTTTTTTTTAGGAGGGAGAAGGAGGAATGTATTATAAGATTGATGAAATTAAAGCAATACCGATACAAGATGTATGTTCTCATTATGGAATAGTTTTAAAAGCAAAGGGTGAGAACTGGTGGGGACGACTTAGAGAAAATGATAGGACACCATCTTTTTCAATAAATCCAAGTAAAAATATATGGAGAGATTGGGGAATTTCAAAAGGGGGAGATGTAATTTCCTTGGTAAGTGAAATAGAAGGAGTAGATCAAGGGAAAGCAATATTGATTTTAGGAGAAAGGTTTGGCATAGAGCAAGAATATACTACAGAAAAAGTATCTGTATTTCCTACATTTAATCAATTTAAAAGTATAGGGATTTTTTCTAAAAGAGCTATACAGAATTTAGATATTAATTTAGAAAAACAATCAATAGAGGAAATTGAAAAGCTTGAAGAAAAATTTGAAATATCTATGCAAGAATTAGCTAATGTGGATATAGAGGCTTATCATAGAATATTAGATTATAAAGCGTTACCTATTTTATATGAATACAGAAAAAATACAATAGATGCTTTTATAAAATATATTAATTGTGATAATTATAAAGATCTACTTGTTTATGAGTTAATTTTTAATGAGTTTCAAGATGAATTAAATGAAAAGGTTGATATTTATAATAAAGCTAGATTAGATGGAATAAATTTAGATGAATTGAAATTTGATATAAGTAATATGAATGACATAAATTTTTCTGATGAAGATATAAGCAAACTAAAGCAGGATATCAAGAATTTAGAAAGGATATCTGATAAATTGAATTTGAATGATGAAATAAATTATCTTATAAATGTGAAAGAAAATGTAGTGAAAATTTATGAGGGATTAAAAAAAAACGGTAATTACTTTTTAAATAGTGTTGAGTATGAAGTTATGGATAATAGTCAGCAGTTAAGAGAGGATAAGTTTTTTTATAAAACTAAAAAAAGACTAGTAGGTGATGAAAATATGGTATATGAAAAAAATATAAAATCTTCTAATGAAGATAAAGTAAAAGAATTAAGTGAAAAACTTGAAGATGGAATAAAGGATTTGTTTGAGAGTGATAAATATAAAAACTTTTTAAAAGTAATGTCTAAGTTCCATAATTATTCGTTTAGAAATTCTATATTAATAATGATGCAGAAACCAGAAGCAACTTATGTAGCTGGATTTAATAAGTGGAATACATTTAAAAGAAAAGTCAATAAAGGTGAAAAAGGAATAAAAATTTTTGCACCATCTCCAATTAAGAAAAAAGTTCAACAATATAAAAAAGATGAAAAAGGTAATTTCATATACGTAGATGGCAAAAAAGTTATAGAAGAAGTAGAGCAAATAATTCCTAAATATAAAATAACCTATGTTTTTGATATAAGTCAGACTAGTGGAGAGCCATTACCAAGCTTGACTGAAGAGTTAAAAGGGAGTGTAAATGATTATAGTAATTTTAAGAAAGCATTAGAAAATAGTACAAGTTTTAATGTTGCATATGGAAGCATAAAAGGAGAAGCAAAAGGATATTGCACACCTGCTTTAAAAAGAATTATGGTTAAAGAAAATATGTCAGAAGTTCAAACAATAAAGACGCTTCTTCATGAAATGGCTCATGCAGAGTTACATACAATAAAAGATGGAAAGAGTAGAGAAACTAAAGAAGTTGAAGCTGAAAGTATTGCATTTATAGTTAGTAATTATTATGGAATAGATACATCTGATTATAGTTTTGGATACTTAGCTGGATGGAGTAGTGATAAAGAGTTAGGGGAACTTAAGAAATCTTTAGATACAATTCAAAAAACTGCTGCTTCTTTAATAGATAAAATTGATATTAATTATAAAGAGTTATTTAAAGATAAAGAAATTAAAATAGACCATGATAATAAAGATATTAAAGAGATAATTTCAGAAGCTAGTAAAAAAGCTGAAG
>USBW01000105.1 GCA_900553045.1 uncultured Mycoplasmatota bacterium
TGGTGCGGCCCCTGTAAAATGATGGCCAAGAATGTTTTTACTCGTCAGGAGGTTGGTGACTATTATAACAATAAATTTGTTTGTTTAAAATAAAAAGCTATGAGTCACATTTCACGGCTTTTTTTGTAAGATTAGGGTAGGAGAAAAATTTGCAAATTGACAAAGTAAGAAATGTTGTTATAATTGGAAGTATACAAGGGGAATAATGGAACAAAGTCATGTTATGAAAAGATGAGGAAATTTACTAGGAAATGGGATGTGATTGATAATTGCAGGAGGAGAAGGAATGAAACAATTATTTTTTACGAGTAATACAAAACATTATCATAAAGTTAATGAGAAAAGATTACCTAACAAAATAGATAATACAAATGGAATTGTGGATCAACTAAAGCAACGTATTGATGAAAATGATGTCATTTTATTTATTGCAGCAAGTCCAGATGATAGGGAGAAAGTAGACCGTTATACATCTTTGATTTTTAAGGGCTTTCAGTTATTAGGTATCACTTTTTCTGAATATTTGATTTTAGATGGTAGAACAAAGGATCAAACAAAGGAATATATAAACAGATCCAATGTAATATTTTTAAGTGGTGGGGATACTTATATAGAAAATGAGTTCTTTCAACAATTACATTTAAAAGAATTATTGAAAAATTTTGATGGTATCATCATCGGACAAAGTGCTGGGTCTATCAATATGGCCGAATATACTTATAATAGTCCAGAAGAGGGAAAAGTGTCTGAGCCTATTTATTTTGAGGGACTTGGATTAAGTAATCTCAATATTGAACCACATTTTGTGTTAGATACTACTAATTTTGATGAAAATGAAAACTATCAAAGAAAAGTGGTCTTAAAAGAGTCTTTTAAAAGAAAAATATATGGTCAATGTGATGGCAGTCATATTTTGATTACTGATCAAGAAATTTTAATATGTGGCAAGACTTATCTTATTGAAAATAGTGTAATAAAAAAAATTGCAAATGATGGTGAAAAAGTTTTATTAAAGCGTTGAATAAGGCGCTTTTTTAATTTTTTTAAAACTTATTTTTAATATCTTTTACTCCTTCTAAAGTTAGTAATTTTATTTTTTTATCAAGACCACCGGCATAACCTGTAAGTTTGCCGTTTGTACCTATTACTCGGTGACAAGGAATGATAATAGAAATAGGGTTGTGACCGACTGCATTACCAATTGCTCTTGCAGACATAGTTTTCTTATTCATTTTTTTGGCTAATTCTTTAGCTAACTCATTATAAGTTATAGTTTTACCATAAGGTATTTCACAGAGTAACTTTAAAACATTTTTTCTAAAATCACTTCCTGAAATTGCTAGATCTAATTCTTTGATTTCAGGTCTTTTTTTAGAAAAGTAGCGATCTAACCAATCTTTAGTTTTAATAAAAATTGGTAAGTCATCTTTGAAGATTAACTTATCTGTTAAACCGTTTAAATAATATTTTTGATTTTCTAACCAAAGACCAATTATTCTTTTTCCATCACTTGCTATAGTTAACTTGCCAACTGGTGAATTATAATATGTTAAATAGTTCATACCTTCTCCTTAAGTTTTAAATTTATACTTATTATAGCACTACATAATATTTTTAGCTGCAATTTTATAAAATTTTTAGGAATTGTTTTTTTAATTGTTAATTATATAGTGGGAGGTGAAATAAAACAAATAAAAAAGATAAGTTTTGCTATGAATTTAATTTCTTTGAACGTTAATTCATTTTCGACTTAATCTTTTATATTTATATCTGATTTAATTTTCTTTTTCTTTCTCTTTCTTTTTCCATTCTTCGATCTGTTCTAGGCGCATTTTAAATCTTTCTTCTTTGCCCTGAGTTGTTGGTAGATAATACTTTTTGCCTTTTAAAGACTCTGGTAGACATTCCATGGTAGTCAGTTTTTCATCTTTATCATGGGCATATTGATATCCTTCACCATAGTGCAATTCTCGCATTAATTTAGTAGGGGCATTGCGAATATGTAATGGAACTGGCTCTGAGATCATATTAATAGCATCTTTTTTAGCTTTTTCATAAGCCGTATAAAGGGCATTTGATTTAGGGGCTAATGATAGGTAGACGACGAGTTCTGTTAAGTTGACATTGCATTCAGGCATACCGATGAAGTGGCATGCTTGATAAGTTGCAACTGCAAGAGTTAGGGCATTGTGATCGGCAAGTCCTATATCTTCGCTAGCGAATCTTATTAATCTTCTAGCTATATAAAGTGGTTCTTCTCCAGATTCTAACATTCTGGCAAGCCAGTAAATGGCTGCTTGTGGGTCACTATTGCGCATTGATTTATGCAAAGCTGATATTAGGTTATAATGTTCTTCACCGTTTTTATCATATAAAAGAGACTTTTTACTGATACATTGTTCTAGTACTTTTTTAGTAACAGTAATCTGATTATTTTTCTTTTCACTATTTAAGACGACCATTTCTAAAGTATTTAGAGCAGTTCTTGCATCACCATTAGAGAAGATGGCGATCATTGCCAGTAAATCGTCACCTATTTTGACTTCTTCATTAAATCCTCTTTGATCTTTTAAAGCATTTTTAAGTAAAGTAATGATATCTTCTTCAGTTAAAGCTTGAAGGACAAAAACTTTAGTACGAGATAAAAGAGCAGAATTAATTTCAAAAGAGGGATTTTCTGTTGTAGCTCCGATCAAAACGATACTGCCTTTTTCAACATAGGGTAAAAAGGCGTCTTGTTGAGCTTTGTTAAAACGATGGATCTCATCAACAAATAAAATAGTTTTCATTCCTGCTAATCTTTGTTCTTCGGCCTTTTGCATAACTTCTTTAATTTCTTTGATACCGCTTGTTACGGCACTGAAATTAATAAAATAAGCTTTAGTTGTCGTAGCAATAATTTGTGCTAAAGTAGTTTTACCTACGCCGGGAGGACCCCAGAAAATCATTGAAGAAATATTATCATGATCGATTAGATTTCTTAAAATTTTTCCTTCACCAAGTAAATGCTTTTGACCGATAAATTCTTCTAAAGTTCTTGGCCTTACTCGTGAAGCTAGTGGTTTGTTCTCGTTTTCAAATAATGATGCTTGAACCATAGTATCACCTCGTCATGTATTATAACATTTTAAAAAAAATTTGGAAATAGTCTTGACTTAAAGTGAACTATAAGGTGTAGTATTAAATTAGAAAAGGAGAGGATTATTTATGGAAAAACAGACAGCTGGAAGAGATAATTTAGGAGATTTTGCTCCTAAGTTTGCTTCTTTAAATGATGATGTGTTATTTGGTGAAGTCTGGAGCAGGGAAGATAAGCTATCCTTGAAAGAGCGCTCTATGATTACAGTGGTTGCTCTTATGAGTAAAGGAATCTTGGATTCCAGTTTAAAAAGTCATTTAGAAAACGCTAAGAAAAACGGTATTACTCAAGAAGAAATGGCTGAGATTATCACTCATGTGGCTTTTTATGCTGGTTGGCCTAATGCTTGGGCAACATTTAGATTAGCTAAAGAAGTTTATGATGAAAAATAATTAGAAAGTAAATAAGAAAAACTATAGAAATAAATTAAAGGAGATGGAAAAAATGCTGGATAAAAATGCGTTTGAAAAAATTAATGTCTTTGGATTGGGAGAAGAAAATAAAGCTTATGAACAATATTTTATTGGTAATTTGTCTCCA
>USBW01000106.1 GCA_900553045.1 uncultured Mycoplasmatota bacterium
ACAACAAAGTATATATCCAAGGAACAACTTTTGAAGAACAATATAGCTTATTTCTTTTTGATAGGCAACTTCGTAATATCATTTTTAAAAATGTTTTGATAATTGAAAACAACATTAAATCAATAGTTTCTTACCAGCTTTCTAAAAAGTATGGTTACAAAGAAAAAGATTACTTAAGTCCTTACAATTTTAATAATACACCTGATCGTAAAAAACAAGTTAATGATTTATTGGGAAAGATGAAAAGACAGATAAGAACTAATGCTTTACAACACACTGCAACCCAACATTACATAACTAATTATGGTTATATTCCTTTGTGGGTTTTGGTAAAAGTATTATCATTTGGTATTGTTGCAGAGCTATTTTCAATCCTTAAGAAAGAAGATCAATATGATATTGTTACTATTTATGACTTAAGCATTGAAGAGTTTTCCAATTACTTGTCAATTTTGTCTAATTACCGTAATTTATGTGCTCATGAGGACATTCTTTATGAAAACCGCACTCAAAAAAGTATAGCAGATACTAAGTATCATCATTTACTTAATATTCCAATTATGAATAATGAATATATTTATGGTAAGAATGATTTATTTGCAGTTCTAATTATTATCAAGTCATTTCTAAAAGATGATGAAGTAAGTAAGCTCATCGTCGAAATTAAACAAGATCTAGATAATTTAGAATACAATTTAAGATCGATCCCTATTATGAAAATCTTAGATAGAATGGGTTTTCCAGAAAATTGGGAAGAATTGAAAGAGTTAAAAAAGAAGGAGATTTTTTATGAACAATGAAGAAATGAAAGATGAAGAAAATCTAGAAAATTCTGATACTAGTAACAAAGACAAAGTTGAAACTAGCAAAGAAGGAAAAAAGCCTGTAAGAAGAGGACGAAAGCCTAAAGAGGTAAAAGATTCAAGCTCTGAGGTTCAAACTGAAGTTCAAACTAGTCAAGAGGAAAAACAAGTTAATATTAATAATAAAACTGAAGAAGTTGAAGATAATAAGACTAAAGATGCAGTTTATGAAGAGTATCTAAAGAAAGAAGAGCCAGTTTTTACGCCTCCTATTGACGAAAAAAGGCCTAAAGAAAGAAAAAGTAATCGTGGATTACTATATTTACTAGTTTTCTTTTTAGGAATAGCTCTTACTATTGGCGGTATCTATATCTTTAAAGATGAACTTTTCCAAGGCTCTTCAAGTGGCAATGGAATTTGTTATACAGCTTGTGAAAATCGAGTAACAATTAACGAAAACGGAATCAGTGATTCGGTTGATAAGATTTATGATGCTGTTGTTTTAGTCCAAAACTATGTTAATGAACAACTTTATTCTACCGGAACTGGTTTTGTTTATAAAGTGGATAGTAAATATGGTTATTTGTTAACTAATTATCATGTTATTAAAAATAATGATAGTATTCGTTTAGTAATGTCTGACGATACAGTTGTTGATGCTACATATTTAGGCGGCGACCAATATATGGATATTGCTGTTCTTAGAATAGATAAACAATATGTTAAAAAAGTAGCTGAAATAGGTAGTAGCTCTGATATGAAGCTTGGAGATACAGTCTTTACTGTCGGTACTCCTGTAGATTATCAGTTCCGTGGAACAGTCACTCGTGGTATTTTATCTGGTAAAGATCGTTTAGTAACAGTTAGCCTTGATGATAATAATAACTATGTTATGAAAGTATTGCAAACTGATGCAGCAATTAATCCTGGTAACAGTGGTGGACCACTTGTTAATTCTAATGGAGAAGTAATAGGTATTAACTCTTCAAAATTAGTTACTACTGAAATTGAAGGTATGGGATTTGCTATTCCAATTGATGATATTGTAGATAAACTTGAAACCTTTGAAAAGGGTGAAGAAATAGAAAGACCATTATTAGGTATTAGTATGGTTAATGCTACTGAGACTTATACTTTATACCGTTTAGGAATAATGCTTGATGAAGATATCACTTCTGGTGTAGTAGTAGTTGCAGTTCAAAGTGGCAGTAGTGCTGATGGCGTTTTTGAAAAAGGTGATGTCATTACTAAGGTTGACGGAGTAGAAGTAAAATCTGATGCTTACTTAAAATATGAATTGTTCAAACATGAAGTAGGAGATACTATTACCATTACCTTTAGAAGAGGCAAAGATGAAAGAAGTGTTCAAGTAACCTTAAAAGAAAGTTAAAAGACCGATCAAAGGTCTTTTATTTTACACTTAAAGTTAAAATATTTGTTGAAAAAACTCTTAAAATTTAATAAACTAATAGTATAGAGATAAGGAGGAAAAATATATGCCAAAAGGTAAAGAAGAAACTGCCAACAAAAAAAGTGATAATATTAAGATTTATAAAATATTATCATACATAGGATTTTTATGGATAATTGGTCTTTTTGTACCAGAAAAACATGATAAGAAGTTGAGATTCCATGTTGGACAAGGTATAATTTTAACAATTTTCGAGTTCTGTGCTTCTTTTGTTGTATCAATAGTTAATAACTTGATAGTTGCTAATATTTTTAGACATGAGATTATGTATTTTGGTTATCCAACCGGTGTTTACAATGTCAGTGGCGTAGGAGTAGCAATTCAGACTATTCTAAATTTAGCTTTGGTCGCAGTAACTATTGCTTATGCAGTCATAGGAATTATGAATGTTGTTAACAACAAAGAAAAAGAATTACCAATTATTGGAAAATTGGCTTTTTATAAATAATTATGCAAAAAACACTTTAAGGACAGTTAAATCTGTGCTTGAAAGTGTTTTTTATTTTGCATTCATAATTGTTTAGCTTTTCTAACGAACTTCTCTTTTAATAAGTTTAGCATGTAAAACGACGCGAATACCATCAGAGGTATAACAAGACGAAAGAGTTAAAATCTTATCATTAGTATTAACCGTTGTGTTAAAGTCAAATTTGCTACGATCTTGCATAGTCTCTAGCCAAGTTTTAAAAGAGTCATCATTAAAGTCTGTCGTTATATAATAAGATTCTGCTTCAATTGTATATACACTGAAAACTTGCCATAAAGTATTTTCAGTTGACGTAGAAAACTTGACAATATGATTATCTTTATTCTGATACCAATCGTTATTAACAATGTTTCTTAATGAACCGAACATTGACTTATCATATCTTGAATGTCCATAAATAATTGTATTTTCATCAAAGTTATCAGGATCATTGCGATAATCCATAAATATCCAACCAGCATCATTCCAACTTTCATCAAAAGCATGATCCAGATAGTAATCATTATTACCAGCTTGAACTACCGGATAATTAATATTAGTACCACTTACTTGAATCCAGCCAACTGTATCTTGATTAGTTTCTAAAAGTGAATCGAAATCGACGTTGATAAGAGGAATCTTAATATAATCCCAATAAGGGTCAAACTCATCTTCAGGTTCATTAATAATTTCTGTATTTTCGTTGTCTTCGACTAAAGAAATATCCGTATTTTCAATAATTTCATTTGCTTGTTCTTCTATTTTTTTATTATCATCATTCCATTTAAGTATTTCATAACCGGAAATAGCAATAATCACAACAAATAAGAAGATAGCAACAATTGTTAAAAAATTAGTAATTTTTTTAATGTTTTTAATCCTTTTTTTTATTCTTTTTTTATCTTTATTAGTCATTGCATCACC
>USBW01000107.1 GCA_900553045.1 uncultured Mycoplasmatota bacterium
TTCTAAAAAAATCTCAAAATTTAGAAGAGAAGAACTAGGATTTATATTTCAAGATTTTAATTTACTAGATACTTTAACAGCCTATGAAAATATAGCTCTTGCCTTAACTATAATGAAGGTTAATCATAAAGAAATAGATAAGAGAGTAAAAGATGTGGCTAAAAAGTTAAATATAGAAGATGTTTTAAATAAGTATCCTTATCAGATGAGTGGTGGTGAAAAGCAAAGGGTAGCTTCAGCAAGGGCGATTATCACCAATCCTAAATTAATTTTAGCTGATGAACCAACTGGTGCCTTAGATTCTAAATCTTCAAAAATGCTATTAGAAAGTTTTAAGTATTTAAACGAAGAAATTAATGCAACAATCTTGATGGTTACTCATGACGCTTTTACAGCAAGTTATGCTAATAGGGTAATCTTTATTAAAGATGGTAAAATTTTTAACGAAATAAACAAAGGTTCTACTAGTCGCAAAGAGTTCTTTGATAAGATCATTGATGTAGTTACCTTACTTGGTGGTGATTTGAACGATGCTCTTTAAACTATCGCTTAAAAATATCCAAAAAAGTATTAAAGATTATGCTATCTATTTTATAACTTTAATTTTAGGTGTTGCTATTTTCTATGTTTTCAATTCTATTGAAAGTCAGACAGTTTTACTAAATGTGACTTCTTCAACTAGAGATATTATTGAACTTATGACGACGATGCTATCAGGTGTCAGTGTTTTTGTCTCATTTATCTTAGGATTTTTAATTATTTATGCCAGTCGCTTTCTTATGAAAAAGCGTAATCGTGAGTTTGGAATTTACTTAACACTTGGTATGAGTAAAAGAAAAATAGCGATGATTTTGTTCTTTGAAACAATTTTGATTGGAATTATTTCCTTAATAGTAGGCTTGGGACTTGGCATTTTATTATCCCAGTTAATGAGTCTTTTTGTAGCTAATATGTTTGAAGCGGATATGACACAATTTACCTTTATTTTCTCTGGGTCCGCGATGTTTAAAGCTTTATTGTACTTTGGGATCATGTATGTTTTAGTCATGTTATTTAATACTAGTCAAGTTCAAAGATGTAAACTAATCGATCTTATTCATTCTAACAAGAAACAAGAAGAAGTAAAAATGAAGAATCCATATATATGTGTCGCAGTTTTCTTATTAGCGGCAATTGCTTTAGGATACGCTTATTATATGGTGACAGTCAATGTTAATAATTTACAGTATAATCAAGTATATATTCCTATTATTTTAGGTTCTCTTGCTACCTTTTTCATTTTCTGGTCATTATCAGGCTTAATTTTAAAAATCGTGATGGGAGTTAAAAACTTATATTACAAAGGTTTAAATAGTTTTACCTTGCGTCAGGTAAGCAGCAAGATCAACACGACAGTCTTTGGAATGACAACGATCTGTTTGATGCTTTTCATAACTATCTGTGTTTTATCAAGTGCTTTATCAATGCGTAATTCGATGAATGCCAACCTTGATGAACTAGCAGCGGCTGATATTGAAATTTATAAAACTAGAGACTTGGATCCTTCAGATTATTCTCTTGATCTTGTTGAAGATTCTAAAATAACTGTATTAGATAGTCTAGAACGTCTTGATTTTAATTATAATCAATATTTTAAAGATATAATTCTTTTTGATACTTATGCCACAAATGATCTTACTTACGGTATATCTCTTGGTGAGGAATATGAGCAAGCAAAACAAGAATACCCGATGTTAAATTACGATTATGCTGAAGAGATAGTTAAAATAGGAGATTATAATAAAGTAGCTAGCCTATATGGTCTATCTACCTATGAACTTGATGATGATGAGTATATGATTATTGCTAATTTTGATAACATGCTTTATCTTCGCAATAATGCGTTAAAAAGAGGAACAACTATAACTTTAAATAATAAAGTTTTAAAACCAAAATATCAAGAATGTCAAGACGGCTTTATTCATTTATCTAACAGTCATACTAATCAAGGAATTATTTTAGTTCCTGATAGTCTTGATCTTTCAGACATTAAAGAAAGAAACATCTTAATTGCAAACTATAATACAGATGATGCTTCGGAAAAAGAAAAAATAGAACAATTGATTTTATCTTTGGATACAAAACCATATGCTGACAGTACTAATTTACAAGCGACATCTAAAATCTCACTTTATGAAGCAAGTGTTGGATTAGGTAGTATGGTAACTTTTATTGGCCTTTATTTAGGAATAATTTTCCTTATATCTAGCGCCGCGATCCTTGCCTTAAAGGAACTTTCAGAAAGCGCGGACAGCAAAGAAAGATACATGATTTTAAGAAAGATTGGAGCAGATGAAAAATTAATTAATAATTCCTTATTTAGACAAATTGCAATATTTTTCGCGTTTCCACTAATATTAGCTTTAATTCACTCGATCTTTGGAATTAAATTCTGCAACTATATCTTAGCGACTTTCGGTAAGGAAGAGATGTTAAAGTCGGTTGGCTTGACTGCTTTATTTATCATTGCTATTTATGGGGCTTATTTCCTAATAACTTACTATTGTAGTAAAAATATTATTAAAGATAGTAAGTAAGGGCAAAAAACGATGCTTTTAAGCATTGTTTTTTTGTGGGGCGATGCTATAATTTAAAAAGGAGGGATAGAATGCTTTTAAATATTAGTGGTAGAACAGATATTGTCGCTTTTTATTCTACTTGGCTTTTCAAAAGATTAGAAGCAGGCTATGTCGACGTTCGCAACCCTTTCTACCCCAAATTAGTTAACCGTATTTATTTTAAAGATGTTGACGCTTTTGTTTTCTGTACTAAAAATCCTTTGCCAATTTTAAATAGACTTAAACACGATCCTAATTGTATCAAAAAGCCAATGTATTTCTTTATTACCTTGACTCCATACAAAAAAGACATTGAACCTAATGTTATAGATAAGAAACTTATAATTGCTGGTATAAAAGAACTAGCAAAGATCATTGGGAAAGAAAATCTTGCCATTCGTTACGATCCAATTTTTTTAAACGATTATTATAATTTAGATTATCACCTAAGAGCTTTTTCTAAATTGTGTAGCGAATTAAAAGGTTGTACTGAAAAAATAATTGTTTCTTTTATTGATGATTACCAAAATACTAGACGTCATCAAGATATTTTAAAAATTAAAGAGTTTACTTTGGAAGATTATCAAAAAATCGGTTTAACTTTTAGTAGAATCGCCAAAGAAAACAACATGGCAGTCCAAACTTGCTGTGAAGAACACAACTTAGTTGAATATGGTTTCCTTAAAGAAGACTGTCTTTCTTTAAATCTTGCTTATCGCCTGACTGGTAAAACTAATTTCAAAAAATGGCGGGCCCGTGGTAAAAACTGTAATTGTGCCATGATGGTAGATATTGGTTATTATAATAGTTGTGGCCATTTATGCCGTTATTGCTATGCTAATTATCAAGAAGAACAAATTAAGAAGAACATCGCTTGCCATGATCCTAACTCATCTTTATTAATAGGTCACCTTAATAAAGATGATATTATCAAAGAAAGAAGAGCATAACAAAAAAAGAGGGGGTTTTCCTCTTTTTATTAAAAGCTAAGTAGCTTATAAAAAATTATAAAATCCTATAAATTTTATAAACTTAAAAAGTT
>USBW01000108.1 GCA_900553045.1 uncultured Mycoplasmatota bacterium
GCCAAAATAGCCTCTTTTAATAAAAGAATAATATAAAGAACGAGACTAACTATTAAAAGAATCTTTAAAAAAGAATTACTATCAAAGAAATTATAATAATAAATCATAAATAGAAAAAAGACAGGAATAATTGTAAAGATAATTGGTAATATTTTCTTTTTGCCCGGTTCTTTATAAGCATCGTGTAAATTGTGGACCAAGGATAAAAAAGCAAAGATAGAACTGCTAATTAAAAATAGTGGTTTGTTAGCACTTAGAAAATTATCTTTTAAAAGAAAGACTAAATAACTTAGACAGACAATTATTAAAAGTGCCTCGATGAGCATTTTATTTTTTTTCATATTTTTTTACCTCCTAATTAATGCTTTCAAAGCGACGATAGCCCCATTTGACAATGACCAAATGTAAAACTAGACTCGCAAGAAGACTAAGAATACTGATTATTAGAATAATTAAATTGTTACCAAAAGATAAAGGCATCAAGAAAAAGAAAATTAGCATGCCGGTAAACACAGTAATGAATGAGCTAGTGCTACGTTTTACAATCACAACATCTGAATCAAGATCGGTCCTTGGAAATTTTAAATTGACTAACATTCCTAAATTGCTCATGAAAAGGTTCAAACTGATTCCAAAAAGTAACAGAATGAAGAAACTAGTAAGATCAAGATATCCTGCTAATAAGAATATAAGAAGACTTATTAAAATGATCGGAAGGACTACTAAAATGTTTAAACTTATTTTGCTGTTGATGATCTCTTTGATAGGCACTGGCAGACTCTTCAAGATCCAAAGATTATTTTTCTCAAGAGAAATGCTAACTCCTGTCGTACAAGAAAGAACTACAGAGAAACCTAAAATTAAACAGATGAAAGACTGGTTAGTAAAGTTTTCAAAACCGATTGCTGTAAGTAAATTATCCATATTATAAAATAATGATACTATAGCTACTATTAATAAAATTAATAGACCAATACAGGTGTTTAAAAGATAAGTTGGAGATTTGATTAATCTTCTTAGCTCTTTACTTAACAAAGTCCTTTTAAGACTTTGTTGTTTAAAATCATCTTTTTGGAGTTTAACTTCTTTAGTCTTATGACGATTAAGATTAGAAATGATGCTAAAGTAGTAACGTTTTAATATTAAAACAAAGATCACGAATACTGCTAGATTAATTGCGATGTAAAGTAAAATATTAGTAAAATCATTAGTTAAATAACTAGCATATAGTAAATAGATTGGGTAGAAAGCATATTTCATGACAGTGATAATCCCTTCCTGATTAGCACTTATGTTCATCAAGAAGTTAGGAATGTTATAGTAAGCATAAAAATAAAGAACAATAATTAATAGATTAAAAATAATTTCAAAGATGCTACCAAAATTAGTTTTGGACTTGATAAAACCCAATATGTAACCAAACAAAGCAGAAAGACAAGTTGGAATAATAGGACTAAAAATTAGAAAAAGAAGATAAGTTAATAAAAATATCCCACTGAAACTGTTGTTTATAATCGCAAGAATTACTCCCGGAATGCTACAAATTAAGGTTATACCAAGACCAAGTATATAAATTGATAACAATCTAATTGTTAAAATCTTAAAGCTAGCTATTGGTAATGATAATAAAAGATCGTTATCTTTAGCTTCAAAAAGAATGGTTTTAGTCGTATAAATAGTCATGATAAACGTAAGAAGCATACTGCTCATAAAAAGAAGTGGCATAAAAAGATTGTTAGGAAGTGCTTTAAAAGCCTGCTCATAAAAGTAAGTCAAGTAAGCTATTAGAATAAAACCTATTAGTAAGATAAAGATAATTTTGCGCAAGAACACTCTTTTATTCTGTGTCAGTTGTCTTATTTTATAATTATTTAAAAAATTAACTTTGAGAATAGTGAAAAAGTCGCTCATTTGGTCTTCTCCATAAAATAATCTTCTAAGGATTTATCTAATAAGTCTTTATCTTTTAGCTCAATTAATTTACCATTATTAATTATACCTACTTGGTCACATAACTTTTCAACTACTTCTAAAACATGAGATGAGAAAAAGATAATTGTTTTATTTTTAGTAAGCTCACGCATTAGATCTTTCAAATTTTTAGTTGATTTAGGATCTAGTCCTACAAACGGTTCATCTAAAATTAGTAGTTTTGGTTGATGAATTAAAGCAGAGATGATAACTAATTTCTGTTTCATCCCATGGGAATAGGCAGAAATGATATTATCAAGATCATTTTCGATCTCAAATAGTTTGGCATATCTTGAAATGCGCTCTTTTCTTGCCTTTTCATCAACTTTAAAGATATCAGCTATAAAATTTAGGTAGTCTATGCCTTTAATGTTAGGATAAATATCAGGATTATCTGGAATATAAGCAATCATCTTTTTATAGGCGATCGGATCATCTTTAATAGAAATACCATCTAAAATAATATCTCCTTCATCAAATTTATGAATGCCAGAGATAGCTTTGATAAGTGTAGTCTTTCCTGCCCCATTAGGACCGATAAAACCAAAGATCTCACCGTCAGCGACATTAAAAGTGATATGGTCACTTCCTATTTTATTACCATATTTTTTGACAACATTTTTAATTTCTAACATATTCATTCTCCTTTATCTTTTAAAAACTTATCCCAAAGTCGCCCTTTTGGATAATTAATAAATGTACATTCTTTTTTAGTAACTGGATGTTCAAAACTCAAATAATAAGCATAAAGATGTAAATCCCCTTTTAAAGCATTGCCATATCTTTTATCTCCATAAAGAGGATGACCGTGGGCTTTAAACTGAACCCTTATTTGATGATGTCGGCCAGTTTTTAAAAAGACTTCCACTAAAGATAGTTTATCTATTTCTTTTAAAACCTGATAGGATAAAATAGCTTCTTGAGCCCCTTTGACAGTATTATTAACAATATAACTGTTGTTTCCTTCCTTAATCAAATAATCTAAAAAAGTTCCCTGTTTATCTTCTAAAGACCCTTCAACCAAAGCTAAATAGCGTTTTTCCATCTTTTTATCTCTAATTTGTTTACTTAATCGCGCTGCTGCTTTAGAAGTTCTTGCAAAGACCATAATTCCCCCAGTAGGTCTATCAAGTCTGTGAACTAGTCCTAAATAGACATTGCCAGGCTTATGGTATTTTTCTTTTATATAGACTTTTAACTCACTTAAAAGGTCAGGATCATTAGTATTATCCTTCTGAGATAGGACGTTTTCATCTTTGATTACGACTATGATATGATTATCTTCATATAAAATTTTCAACTTATTCTTCATATCTTCCTACGATCCCACATGGCAATATTAGACCGTCCTTCCCTTTGATACCTAATTCGTCCGAATAAATTTTTCCTGGACGACCAGCAAAGGCTTTTTTCAAAATATTTTCAAGGACCGTCCCTGATAAACCAGAAGTATAAGAATTAATAATGAAGAATAAAACTTGATCATTTAAAATCTTTAAACAATCTAGTACTAAAGGATATAGGTCTTTTTCAATATCCCAGACCTCTTTTTTAGTTCCCCTGCCAAAAGTTGGTGGGTCCATGACGATTGCATCATATTTATTGCCGCGTCTTATCTCTCTTGCTACAAATTTTTTAACATCATCGACGATAAATCTAATTGG
>USBW01000109.1 GCA_900553045.1 uncultured Mycoplasmatota bacterium
TGCTATTATTTCCTATTTTGATAATTTTATTATAACATAAACGTCGTATTTATGTGTCATCAATGAAGAGTTTTTTCTTTATTTTTCTAGTTTGCCCCCCCCAAGCGAACATTTGTTTTATATGCTTTTTCATCGAAATTCACCTCTAAAAAACGTGTTATCATCTACTACAATGATAACACGTTTTAAAGCTTTTTTGAAGACTTTTTTATAGACAAAAGACTGATAATGCTTTTAGTTACAAACAGCATCATCAGTCTTATAATTATCACAAACTAAACAGGTCTGGTAATCAAATTCATTACTAGTAGTTGTATCCTTTTTTGTAACTACAATATAACTATTAGCACAAGAGCCACCATCAGCATCCAAAACTTTATTAGTGACCATATTAAGGTCCTCTAAAGTAGATAAATAAAGTTTGGTAGTATAAATGGGATTGCCATTACTATCTAATTGTCCCCGTGGTAATTCTTGAAGTCTTGTCGAGTAATAGTCTTGAGCATTCGACTCTAAACTGCTTTCCAAACCAACATAATAGTTTTCTCTTCCTTTGATAACATAACGATAAACAGCAGGAATAGCAATACCAGCAAGTACTGCTAAAATTGCCACAACTGCTAAAACTTCTACTAAAGTAAAACCACGTCTATTCATATCTTCACCTCTACTATAATTCATAATATCATAAAAGTAAAAGAAATAAAAGCAAAAGAAAAAGATAAGTTCAAACTAAACTTAAGAATTGACAAATTTCCTAAATTTAGCTATTTCCTTATCTTCTAAATCTGTTTTATTAAGACGTTCAATCAAGTCTTTCTGTTCACGATTCAATTTTTTTGGTGTAATAACTTTTATAACAATATATAAATCACCATAGCGATTATAGTTAACATCTTTAATACCTTTACCCTTGATGCGATGTTTATCACCTGTTTCTGAACCACTTGGAACAGTAAGAGTAATCATGCTGTCTGGTAACTTAATATCTTTCTTACAGCCTAAAATTGCTTCAGTAATAGTAATTGGTAACTCAATATATAAGTCATTGCCCTCACGTTCATAAAAAGGATGACTTGCTACCTTAAACTCAATATATAAGTCGCCGTTTTCACCACCGTTTTTGGAAGGTTCACCATAACCAGAAAGTCTAATTCTCTCGCCTGTATCTACACCTTGTGGTACTGTCACAGTAACATTTTTAACAACTTTTTGGTAACCTTTGCCACGGCACTTAGAGCAAGTATTTTCAAAAATATGTCCTTCACCATTACATTTACTGCAAGTAGTCTTAGTTAAAAAAGAACCAAATAATGTACGTTGCTGACTGGTAACTGTTCCGCTTCCATGACACATATCACAAACCTTTTCACCAGTTCCACCCTTGCCATGACAAGCATCACAATCCTCAGTTGTACTGATCTCAATATCCTTCTTGCAGCCTAAGACAGCTTCTAAGAAAGTAAGATCCATAACTAATAAAGAGTCACTGCCTTTTCTTTTCCTTCTTGAGCTAGTCCTACTAGAAGAACTGCTGCCGCCAAAGCCACCAAAACCAAATAAGTCATCAAAAATTGAAGAAAAATCAAATGATGAGAAATCGAATCCTCCAAAGCCACCAGCACCACCGGCACCATTTGCCCCACTAAAAGCAGCATGACCATAAGTATCATATTGTTTTCTTTTCTCAGGATCAGATAAAACAGCGTAAGCTTCCTGAGCCTCTTTAAACTTTTCTTCAGCATCAGGTTCTTTAGAAACATCAGGGTGATATTTCTTAGCTAACCTTCTAAAAGCAAGCTTAATCTCATCTTGACTAGCGCTTTTACTTACTCCTAAGACCTCATAATAATCTCTTTTATCCATACAATCACTTCCTAACTACGATATATTTCTTTAAACTCCTCGATAAGTTTATCAAATTCTTTTAAAATGTCATCTAAAGTTGTATCATTTACTAAATCAATTCCTACTTTCTTCAAAATGTTTAAAGAATAGTCACTACTACCAGATTTTAAGAAAGTAAGATAGTTTTCTAAAGCATTACTTTCATTATTTAAAATACTTGTAGCTATTTTTGAAGAAACAGCGATACCAGTTGCATACTTATAAACATAAAAACTGGTATAAAAATGTGGTATTCTAAAAGCTTCATAACGAATCAAATCATCGTCTACTACCCCTTTATAGTACTTATCGTTCAAGTCTTTATAACAAGAGGTAAAGACTTCTTCTGTTAAAATTTCACCATTTTGTTCTTTAGCATAAATTTCTTTTTCAAACTCAGCAAACATTGCTTGACGAATAAAAGTAGTACGATATAATTCCAACAAATTGTTTAAGAAGAATAATTTTTCTTCTTTTTTGCAAGCTTTGTTTAAAGCATAGTGATTTAATAAAATCTCATTGACAGTCGATGCTATCTCAGCAAGAAAAATTGTGTAGCTAGCATTATGATATTCCTGATTATGATCTGAGTAATAACTGTGCATTGCATGACCACATTCATGAGCGATCGTCGAAACATCACTAAAAGTACCAACAAAGTTTAAAAGTACATATGGCATAGTATCGTAACTACCCCAAGAATAGGCCCCACTTCTTTTATTTTTATTTGGGAAGACATCAATAGCACCCTCATCAAATAATTCTTTTAAATGAGTAATATAATCTTCTCCCAAAGGTTTTAAAGCTTCTAGAACCATTTCTTTAGCTTCTTCATAAGTATATTTTTTATTATACTCTTTTACTAAAGGAGCATACATATCATACATATGTAATTCATCAAGACCTAAAACTTCTTTTCTTAAAGCTAGATACTTATCCATTACTTTACTACTATTAACAGCCTTTAAAAGATGATCATATAATGATAAATCAATATTATCACCATATAAAGACATCTGTAAAACACTATCATAACCTCTTATTTTAGCAATTAGACTATCTACCTTAACATTACCTGCTAAAGTAGCTGAAAAAGTATTTTTAAGTTTTTTATAGCCATTATATAAAGAGTAATAAGCATCATGTCTCACTCTACGAGAACTAGATTTCACCAAAGATGAATAATTGCTCTCAGTGACACTGATAATATTACCTTCTTCATCTTTAATATCTTCAAAAGTCATATCGACATCATTAAGTAAATCAAAAACATTACTAGGTACTTGGAAAGCTTCTTGTAAAGTTGAAAGAAGTTTTTCCTCTTTTTCATCTAGTACATACTTCTTTTCACGATATAGATCTTCTAACATATGT
This sequence comes from uncultured Mycoplasmatota bacterium, assembly GCA_900553045.1. GTDB lineage: Bacteria > Bacillota_I > Bacilli_A > RF39 > UBA660 > UMGS1572. The sequence goes on from USBW01000109.1 coordinate 3,262, forward strand.
TGATATTTTTTTAATTCTTGATTTTCACTTAAAAATTTTGTGATCTCTTGGTAGTCGCATTTTAAAACTTCTGGGGTGAAAAAGGATAGATCAGCTGAGATCTCACTAGCTAATTTGTCCACTTTTCCAACTAATACTTTACTAGCATTATTATCCATATCTTCGTGAAATTTCATGTTAGTATAGACGACCATCTTATCTAAAATACGCATAATAGCATAGTAAAGATCAATAGCTTTCAGTAAATTAGTAGCATTAGCAGTTAAACTGCCACGCATCGCTACTAATTGGTCTTTTAATTTTAAAATTTCTTGTTTATCTTTTTCTAAAAGATCAGGATCTTGATAGATCTTTGAA
>USBW01000110.1 GCA_900553045.1 uncultured Mycoplasmatota bacterium
GTTATTCTTTATGGTGTTTTAGCATCTTGTATCTTTGGACTTTTACGTTTAATAATAATGGGAGGATAATATGAGATTTGATAATGTATATATTAAAGAGACAGCAACGGTAGCTGGTCATTTAGAACGTGACGGTAGTTTTGGTAAGTATTTTGATAAGACCTATGATGATTATTATATGGATGATGGTAATTCTTTAGAACTTTCAGAGACTAAACTATTTAAAGATAGTATTGATATTTTGCTTAAGAAAGCTTCTGTTACTAAAGATGATATTGATCTAGTAGTAGCAGGGGACTTGCAAAATCAGATCACAGCTTCTTGTTATGGGGTAAAAGATTATGATATTCCTTTTTTAGGAGTTTATGCTGCTTGTGCTACTTCGATGGAAAGTGTGATAATTGCTTCTTCCTTATTAGATAGTTTTAAAGTTTCTAAAGTAATATGTAGTACTTGTTCGCATAATTTAGCTGAAGAAAAACAGTTTAGAAATCCAGTGGAATATGGTGGACCTAAACCTAAGACCGCAACTTTTACTGCGACTGGTGGCGCTAGTATTCTTTTAACTAATGAGAAGACTAATATTAAAGTGAGTTCTGCAACTATTGGAAAAATTGTTAATTTAGGCCAGAATGACGTTAATAATATGGGCGCTATTATGGCTCCGGCAGCTGCTGATACAATTAAAAGACATTTAGATTTTATGGGCGAAACTAAAGATGATTATGATTTAATTTTAACAGGTGATCTAGGTATCTTTGGCATGGAGATTTTAAAGGACTATATGGCTAAAGTCTATAATATTAAGCTTGATAAAAATTATAATGACTGTGGGGCAATGCTTTATAATTTAAAAGAACAAAAAGAGATAACTGCTGGTGGATCAGGACCTGTCTGTAGTGCCTTAGTAAATTACGGATACGTTTATGATATGTTAAAAAAAGGTAATCTTAAAAGAGTTTTACTATGTCCTACTGGCGCTTTGTTTTCGCCCATTTATGCTTATCAAAAACAAGATATTTTAGGAATTGCTCATGCTGTTACGATTGAGGTGGTAAAGTGACTTATTTATATTCTTTCTTATTTGCTGGATTTTTATGTTTGATAGCACAAGTTATTTTAGATAATACAAAGCTTACTCCTGGTCATATTACTAGTATCTTTGTTGTAATAGGAGCAGCTTTAGATATTTTTAATATCTATGATCGAATTATTTTAGTAGTTGGTGGCGGTGCTTTAGTACCAATTACTTCTTTTGGTCATTTACTTATTCATGGAGCCTTACAGCGTACAGTAGAGTCCGGTTTATTTGGTATTACAATGGGAATGTTTGATCTAACAGCTTCAGGTATTACTTCTGCAATTGTTTTTAGCTTTATCTTTGCTTTAATTTTTAAACCTAAAAATTAAGTTTTATAAGATTATTATTTTAGAAGGGATAGAAGTAAAGAAGAACGTTATATTGTAATTTTAAAGAAGATTATGGTTTAATTTTGGCTTTATTTTAGTGAGATTTTTGTGCTTTAATTAAAGAACGATAAAAAGAAGTATCTTGGGTTTGTCAGGAATATCGGTTCTAGTTACAGGCTACAAGTTACAAGTTATTGATAGCGCTAATAATACTTAATAGTAATTTAATAGGATGGGGTTTGTCCTATTTTTTCTTTTATTGCCAATTTTTTTGTGTTATACTAAGAATACAGGTGTTAGTATGGAGTATAAATTTAAAATTGATGATTTTTATGGACCACTTGATCTACTTTTACATTTGATCAAAGAGTCTAAGATGGATATTTTAAATATTGAGATTGTTAAGCTTACTGATCAGTATTTGGCGATGCTAAATCAAGTTTCTGATAAGAACCTCATAGAACTTTCTGAGTATTTAGTTATGGCTTCGGAGCTTGCTTATTTAAAATCGAAGTCTTTATTACCAGAGGAAGTAAAAGAGGAAGATGAGGAGTTTTTAGAAAGTAAAGATAATTTAGTTAATCGTCTTTTAGAGTATCAAAGATATAAAGAGGTTACTGGCACTTTGAAGGTTTTAGAAGAAAGAAGAAAAGAAATTTTTAGTAAGTCGCCATCAAGTCTTACAGAATATAAGAAGCAAGGTCCTAATTTGAAAAAAGAAGTCAGCTTAGAAGACTTGCTTAAAGCTTTTGAGAATTTCTTGAAAAGAAAGCAAGAGGAGAAGCCTTTAGCTACTAGGGTGACTACTAAAGAGATCTCTTTAGAGGAAAGGACGGCAAGTATTCGTAAAATACTTAAAGAACGTCATAAAGTGGAATTTTTTGATCTGTTTGAAGATATTTCCAAACCATATGTAGTGGCTACTTTTCTGTCAATTTTAGAAATGGCTAAAAAAGAAGAGATTGTAATTACGCAGGAGAATAATTTTGATAAGATATACGTGGAGGCAAGAGGATGAAAGCAGTTTTAGAAGGTTTGTTATTTTTGGTAGGAGAAGATGGTCTTACTGTTAAAGAGATGATGAGTATTTTAGAGTGTGATGAAAATCAGGTTTTAGATTTGTTAAATGAGCTTACTTTAGAGTACAATTCTGCAGATAGGGGAGTAGAGTTAAAAAAGTTTGGTGAGATTTATAAGTTGACGACGAAAGAAGAGTATCGTAGTTATTATGAAAAATTGGCTAATATTGAGACTTTGCGTGATCTTTCTCAGCAGGCGCTTGAGACCTTGGCAATAATTGCTTATAATGAGCCTATTACTAGAATGGAAGTTGACGAGATAAGGGGAGTTGCTTCATCGCAGATGATAAGGAATTTAGTAGCTAAGGATTTTATTAAGGAAGTAGGTAAGAAACAGACAGTTGGACATCCTACCTTATATGGGATTACTGATGAGTTTTTGAATTATTTTGGGCTTTCTTCTAAAGAGCAGTTGCCAAAGCTTGAAGAAATTGAAGAATCTAGTAGTGCGGAACAAGATTTATATCAGTCAAAATATCATGAAGAACCTGAGATTTTGTAAATTTTTGAAAATTTTATTGGCTTAAAGGTAATACATATGGTATAATCATATGTATGAATGCCTGTGTGATGGAATTGGTAGACGTGCTGGACTCAAAATCCAGTGGTAGCAATACCGTGTCGGTTCGAGTCCGACCACAGGCACCATTATGTTAGTTAAAACCCTTATAAAGTAAGGGTTTTTAATTTTGCTACTTCGATTTATATTAGAAAGAGCAAAAATATCTTTTTAAAGACTGTTAAATTATTATTTTTGTTTTATATCTGTGTGTCCTTTTATTCCATATTTTTTAGCCTTTATTGCACTATATCCCGTAAAGGGAGTTACAATTTTGCACCCTCCCAACCTCTCAGCTACTCTTACTGTCTGTTTTAATGCATCTTCATCATAGTTGATCGTATAAAGGAATATATACTTTTCTTTTAAGATACGCTCTTTATCGTATAGTCCCGAATAATCTTCTTTTGTAAGCAAAAATGTAGGATCCAAAACGGTCTCAATGCTTCTTTTTGTATGCTTTTCAAGAAATTCTCTTGTATCAATTTCTCTTACTGAAACATTCTCAAATGTCTCCATAGCACTACAAATTCTATCACAATCAACTTCATTTAAA
>USBW01000111.1 GCA_900553045.1 uncultured Mycoplasmatota bacterium
AAATTTGAAAATAGTATTGATAGTAGTAATAATATTATAATCAAACCTGATGTTTTATCTTGGAATAACCATACAATTTCTACAGCTTTTGAGTATTCTAGAAAAATGGAATTACAAAACAATATTTATGGTTTTATTAGTACAGCAACTGCTTATAATGCTACAGGAGAATTAACTGATGATACAAACAATTTTGATACCCATATGATTAAAAATATGGAGTGGGGAGCAGTAGCTTATCTTACTCAAAGTAAGTATGGACGTTGCACTGATGGAGTATGCTCCGAAATTTATATTAATAATAGTGTCAGATTAGATGGTGATACTTGGTATGATACTTACACTGGCAGAAGTGGTGGAGCAGTTGGTGGTTCTGTAGATTATAAAGCTTATGGAAGTTATTCCTATGATGACTATCTAATTACTGATAATAATACTAAAGGTAATAGGGCTAGAAATTCAGGGATAGGAGCCTCAACTACTGGAAACATCTATGGAATTTATGATATGAGTGGTGGTTTATGGGATAGATCTATGGGCAATATGGTTACCGTTGATGGAGAATTTGATGTAGGTGGTTCTGGTGCTTGGACTGCTAGTATTTATCCAAGTTTAAAATATTATGATCGCTATAGTTATGGGACTACCAATAATGATGTAGATGCTTATAAACGAGGAAAGTTAGGTGATGCGACAAAAGAAATCTTAAAAGTAGTTAGAGAAACTGGCGGTTGGTATAGTGATTACTCATGGTTTCCGAACTTGAGCCTTCCTTGGTTCCTCCGTGGTGGCCGCGCTAGTGCCGGTTCCGCTGCCGGCGTGTTGCATTTCGACCGTCATTGGGGCGGTGGTCGCTCGTACTATGGGTCGCGTGTTGCTCTCGTTGCCTACTAGTGAAGCGTAAGGGCTGTGGGCTTGTCATGTCTAGTGTGTAAATTTTTAAAATAACTAAAACGGTCTCGTTAACTTAGGTCTCGTTAACTTAACTGTGTCTACAAGAAAATTATAACTTTTGAGTCTGTTATCAATAGGCTCTTTTTGCTGTTTTACATCTTTTTTTATTAGTGGTATAATAGTTTTAGTATTTTATTTACATATAATTTAATGGAGGTAATTATGCGACTTTATAATACACTTACAAGAAAAATTGAGGAGTTTGTGCCATATAATAAAGACTTAGTTCAAGTTTACACTTGTGGACCAACTGTTTATCATTTTGCTCATATTGGTAATTTACGTTCTTATATTCAAGAAGATATTTTAGTTAGAACCCTTGAGTATCTTGGTTACAAAGTTAACCGTGTCATGAATATTACTGATGTTGGTCATTTGTCAAGTGATGCTGATACTGGTGATGATAAAATGGTTAAAAGTGCTATAAAAGAGCATAAGACTGTTTTAGATATTGCTAAGTTTTATAAGGCAAAATTTTTTGAAGATTTTGATGAACTTTTATTACAAAGGCCTAATGTTATATGTAATGCTACTGATGAGATAGCCAGTTATATAGAAATGATTTCTGTTTTAATGAAGAAAGGTTATGCTTATCAAGCTGGCGGTAATGTTTATTTTGATACTTCTAAGCTCAAAGATTATTATGTTTTGACAAATCATAATGAAAAGGATTTAGCTGTTGGTGTTCGTGATGATGTTTTTGAAGATGCTAATAAACGCAATAAAACGGATTTTGTGCTTTGGTTTACTAAATCAAAGTTTCAAGACCAGGAACTAAAGTGGGATTCTCCTTTTGGCACAGGCTATCCAGGTTGGCATATTGAGTGCTCTTGCATCAGTAAGAAATACTGTGGAGAATATCTAGATATTCACTGTGGTGGGGTTGATAATATCTTTCCACATCATACAAATGAAATTGCTCAAAGTGAAGCTTACCTTGGACATCCTTGGTGTAAATATTGGTTTCATGTCGAACACTTAAATGACAAAAATGGGAAGATGAGCAAATCTAATGGTGATTTTTTGACATTATCTTTACTTAAAGAAAAAGGATATAGTCCACTTTCGTTTAAGTTTATGTGTCTACAATCTCATTATAGGAACCAACTTACTTTTAGTTTTGATAGCTTGGATAATTGCGAGAATGCTTATAAAAAATTAAAGACTCGTTGCTTAAATTTAACTTCTTTAGGGACTTTGGATACTTCCGCTTATAATAAATACATGGCTAAGTTTAAAGACTATCTTGAAGATGATTTAAATACAGCCAGTGCCCTATCTGTTTTATATGAAGTTTTGAAAGATGATATTAATGATTTTACTAAGCGTGAGTTAATTAATAGTTTTGATCAGGTCTTGGCTTTAAATTTATTAAAACAAGATGTAGTTGCAACTGATAAACAATTAGAAGATTACATAACTGCAAAAATAAAAGAACGTGCTCAAGCAAAACAGAATAAAGATTATGCTAAAGCAGATACTATTAGAGATGAATTATTAGAAAAAGGAATTAGATTAGTCGATACTAAAGATGGTACGACTTATGAAAGGATTTAGGTGATTTATGATATATTATTTATTTACTTTTATTGCTTTAATTATTACGGTAGCAGCAGAAATTTTAGTCCAGTCTCGCTATGCTAAATTTAAAAAAGTTAAAACTGAAAATAAGATGTCTGGTTTTGAAGTGGCTAGAAAAATTTTAGATGATAATGGTCTATCGGAAATTTATATAGTTGAGACTAAAGGTACTTTAACTGATCATTATGATCCTAACAGTAAAGTTATTCGTCTTTCTCATGATATCTATCATGGTGAGACTGTTAGTGCTATGGCAGTAGCTGCTCATGAATGTGGTCATGCTATTCAGTATAAAGAGGGAAATAAATTTATTAAAATTAGAAGTTTTATTTTTCCTGTAGTTCGTTTTTGTTCTTATGCTAGTTATTTTGTGATTCTTATTAGTCTTCTTGTGGGAATGCTTGATTTGCTTTACTTAGGCATTGGAATGTTAATTGTCATTTTGTTATTTCAATTATTAACTTTGCCTGTAGAGTTTGATGCTTCATCTAAAGCGTTGAAAGAAATTGAGCGTTTAAGCCTTTCACGTAGTGATGAAAAAGAAGGAGCAAAAAAAGTTTTGACAGCTGCTGCTTTGACTTATGTTGCTTCACTTGCTACGGCAATCTTAGAAATTCTGCGATTACTTTTAATTGCTTCAGATAGAGATTAATGTGGAAAATAAAAGTTTATTAGTTTATGCTTACTTAGGAGATGCAGTTTATGAGTTGTTAACTAGAGAATATCTTTGCTTTAAAACAGGTGCTAAAGCAAAAGTAAATGACTTAAAGAATGAGTCTTTATCTTTTGTCAGTGCTACTAGTCAAGCTACTATTTTAAAAAAGTTGCTTGACCTTGATTTTTTTAATGAGCAAGAACTTGATCTTTTAAGACGTGGTCGTAATGTTAAAACTAATTCTAAACCAAAGTATTGTTCTATTATAACTTATAAATATGCTACTAGTTTGGAAGTTTTGTTTGGCTTTTTAAAAGCTAAAGGAAAGTTAGAAAGGTTAGAAGAGATATTTGCAAAA
>USBW01000112.1 GCA_900553045.1 uncultured Mycoplasmatota bacterium
CTCAAAATGTGCCATAAAATGCTGTACATTATATCATATACTAGTTAGGCTAGTAAAAGATTAATTTTTATTATTTTCACAAAAAATAGTGCTATCAAGCACTATTTTAAAATTTATTTCTGCAATATGGACATTGCTTTAACTCAACTGGAATACGATGGCCACAAATTTTACAGATTTTAGTAGTTGGACCACTGTTAGTTCTATATGGTGAGTTATTTACTCCCGAATCATTATTACTTGCTGGCCTTACTTGTTCTTCTTCCTTAACCAAAGGTTCTACAGTTGGTCTTATAACTTCTTCAGGTCTAATATTTTCTTTAACCTCTTCTTTGGAGAGATCTTCTCGCATATTAGCAAAAACATTAGGCTTTATAGTAGTATCAAAATTTTCTCTCTTCTCGAAACTATCTTGCTTGCTAAAATTATTATTGAATTTAACTTCGTTATTTCTTGGTAAATCAATTCTTTTTGTGCCAAACATCGCTTCATCTAATAATTCTTCATCTCTTGTGATTTTTTTAGTGTCTATTGGCTCAGATGGAACAGTTTTTGCTTTTACTTCATCGTAAGTCTCAATATTTTCTTGTTCATCTAATGGTTTAACTGGTTCTTTTACTTCTATATCTTCCACTGCTGGTGTTTTTTTCTTACTATTTAATTGTTTTTCCACTTTATCCATTAAGTCTTTGTCTTTCTTTAAAGCCTGGCCTTTGTTTTTATTTTTACTTGCTTTAACAATAATTACAATAATAACTATTAAAGCTAACAAAATACTGCCTGCTCCTACTAAATAAATCCATAAGTCACTATTTTTAATAATTTCGATCTCATAAGTTTTAGTAGTACCATCTAAAGACTGAGTAGTAATGGTAATAACACTACCATTTTTTAAGTTTTCATTGTCACTTATAGTGTAAAGAGAAGTAGCATCTTCCATCACAACAGTGATATTTAAAGAGGTCTCATCTTCTATTTCTAATTCATAATGATAGGTATCCTTATCAAAAACAAGTTCATAATTTTCAATTGCTAAACTATAAATGTCCGCATTATCTCCAAGAGTCTCACCCTCTTTTAAACGGTTAACATTGATAACATAAGTCTGTTCTGTACCATTTTCAGCTGTTACTTTAATCTCTATTACATTATTACCAACTACTAAATTTTCATTACCAGTAATTTCAATTTTTGCTGCTGCATCATAAGCTAAGGCACCAACATCAATACTAGTAACTTCATATAAAACTCTAGTAGAATATTCTAATACATTTTCTTGAAAATCAATCCTACCAGCACTTAAAGTTAGTGTCTGTAAATTAGCATTATTGCTTCTTGTATCTTCTCGGTTAACTACAATTGTATAGGTCTTTTTTGTTGAATCTTGTGCTGTTACTGTTATAGTAAAAGTATTATCACCAAACTCTAAATTTCTATTACTAACATTACCTGTAATGGTCTGAGTATTATCTTTAGCATTACCAGTGATGCTGATCGTCTCAATATCTTTACTGACATTTACTCGATAACTTAAAGTATCTTCATCAAATGAAGGACTTAAAGAACCAGATGATAAAGTTATGCCGCTTAATGAAGCATCACTATTACAAGTTCTAGTGATCTCTAAAACATAAGTTTTTGATGTGCCATCTTCAGCATTTACTTTAATATTTACTTGATTGCGACCACAAGTTAGATTCTTTGTTCCTGTACCAGTTACAGTTTGCGCATTTTCACTTTTATTAGCAGTTATGTTTACTCTCGCACTATTAACAGAAAAACTATACCTTTCAGTACCAGGGCGATAACCACTTATTTCACTACCGTCTACTCTAATGGAAGCAAGAGTAGCATCATCACTAGCAATTCTTATTGTATCCGCAATTGTATTATTAACGATAAAGGGATTTCCTTCCTCATCTAAAGCTTGGACATTATCTAAAGAAATTGTCACATCAGCTACAGTAGTCATTGAAGTTACTTGAATTTTATTACCAATAATCAAATTATTACCAGGTTCATAACTAGAGTTTAAAGTTAGTTCTTTATTGACAGCTACAAGACTGCCACTAGTACTACTAGAAACATTAATTTCTGCTGTTAAACTCTTTAAAGTTTTATTTGCTATGTCACCATACAAAGTACACTCAACAATTGAATCTTTCTTCATCATCGCAGGACAATCAAGACGTAAAGTTAAATTCCCAACTTCTTCTGTTGGTTCGATAGGCTCTGTCACCGGATCTTCTGGATCCTCAGCTTTAACTTTTAAAGGGCCTACCCAGCTAAAACTAACGATTAATAATAGCGTTAAAAATAAATAATAAACTTTTTTCATTAATATAATCCTCCTCTCACTAGCCAATACCCTACTTTGAATTTAGTATAGCAAAAATAAGAAGATAAGTAAATATCAATTTTAATTTTTAAAAGCTTTAAAGCTAGGTACTTATGTAGTTAAAAGTTCCTTAATATTTTCCCTTTCCTTTAATAATTGTTCATTTTCTTTATCTTTACTGAAGAGAAAATCGTACCTAAAGATTCCAAACCCCTCATAATTACTAACATTTCTTGCTAAAATAATTTCTTTTTTGATGATGTCGGTATTTTCCTTCCATTCATCTTTACCATCTTTAGCATAACGATCTTCTTCACCAGATTTATAAAGAGCTAAAGCAACGTATAAAGCTGTATCATCTTTAATTAAGGCATTCCAGGTATTTAGAATTTCTTCATAGGGTAGCACTCCGTTGTTAAGGCCAAAATAAAGTTGGGGCATCACATAATCAAGGCATTTTTCTCCACTTAGAATCGCTTCTATATCTAAATACTCAGTATTTTTATTGTTAGAAATGTTCCCGGCTGGAGAAATACCAAATAAAACTTCGTTATTTTGACTTTTGACTGTCTGATAACTTTCTTTAATTAGTTTAGTAATGTTTTCTCTTCTGTAATCTTCGATCGCTAAGGTTCCACCTAAAGCAATATAATCACTATAGTTTTCTAGATCAATGGTTTTATTAGGATAAAAATAATCATCGTACAAAATGCCATCAATATCATAATTTTTAATCAACTCTTTAATACCATCTAAAATTAAATTTAAAACATCTTCAGAAGCTGGATTGAAATAAATACCATCATCGCTTATTTGAATCTTATTAGTTCCCAGCCAACTTTTATAAATTGCTTCATCTTTTATTTCATCTTCACTTGTATTATAAGAAATTCTATAAGGATTGATCCAGGCGTGAACCTGAATGTTATTTTTATGGGCGATCTCTAAAAATATTTTTAAAATGTCTGCTTTTAAATAATCGTCAGTGACCGTTTTAGAAGCTGGAAATAACTCTGAAGGATAAATTGCATCAGCAAAGGTCCTAACTTGAAAAAAAACAGTATTTAAGTTCATGTCTTTAATGGCTTTTATTTTAGTTTCAATAGCACTTCTTAAAGCATTTTCGTCCTTATTTTTAAAATCAGCACTGTAATCTAAATAGGATAAAAAAATTCCTCTTATCTCAGAA
>USBW01000113.1 GCA_900553045.1 uncultured Mycoplasmatota bacterium
AAATATTATATAATTAATATGTTTGAAATATTAGGGAGGTACTTATGAAAGTAAAAGTAGGCGTATCAAGACTACATGTTCATTTAACTGAAGAAGATTATCAAGCTCTTTTTAAAGATGAAGTTTTAGAAAAAAGAAATGATTTAACTCAACCAGGACAATTTGCCTCTAATAAGACAGTTGATTTAGTTGGTAAACATACGATTGAGAAAGTTCGAGTTTTAGGACCACTTAGAAATTATACTCAAGTTGAGGTGGCCGTAACTGATGCTTATCGTTTGGGAATTAATCCTCCTATTAGAACGTCTGGTGATTTAGATGGTGCAGCTGTTATAACGATCCGCAACGGTGAAAATTCCATAACTAAGCCATGTTGCATAATTGCTAATCGTCATATTCATATTACTAAGGAAGACAAAGAAAGATTGCAGTTAAATGATGTTGTAAAAGTTAAGATCAATAATGAAAAAGGGGCTATTTTAGATCATGTTTTCTTGAAGGTATTAGACGAAGCATACTTTGAATTACATTTAGACACGGATGATGCTAATGCTAATTTAATAAAAGAAGGCGACGAAGTCGAAATAATAAACGAATAAGGTTGTTCAAAATGTTCTAAACTAGCTTTGACTGAGATTGACGTACTAGAATTGAATAAACTTAAAAATAGTGAAAAATTAAAAGCTATGGAGATCAAATTTCCGTAGCTTTTAATATTTTAATTAAATCCCAAAAAAACATTGACAAACATATGTTTGTTTGTTATGCTGTTTTTGCATCAAGGTGAATATAACGTAAGAATTTTCCCCTACTCATCATATTCTGTTGGTTGTGTCCCTTCGATGTAATAAAGGATCCTTTTATTTTTACTATTAGCAGTTGCTATTTTACCATTAATTGGATTGACTAGTACTCCAACGACATTTTTAGGAATGTCGTACCAAGAATCCTCTTTTCCCTTTAATAGAGTTTCCATTGCATAGGCCCAACTTTTTTTATTAGAACTAACAACTTTCGTAGATATATCACTATTATCGTCATATCCCGCCCAAGAAGCTAAAACATAATCTTTATTATAACCAATTACCCAAGCATCAGTATCAGTACTACCACTTTTTAAAGCATACTTATGAGTCAGATCAGAAATTAAACTAAAGCAAGTAGGAGTCGTATAATCAACCATATTATTATCATAAGTAGTTGTTAGTAATTCGCTAACTAAAAACGTATAAACTGGGTCTAAAATATAATTTTCTTTGGCTTTATATTGATACAAGATATTACCATTTATATCTTCAACTTTGGTGATAAAATGCGGAGTAACTTTTTTACCTGAGTTAGCTAAAGAGGCATAGGCGTTAGCAAGTTCAATAATATTTACTTCATAACTTCCTAAAGGAAGTGATGGGGAGTCTTCAAGTTTAGTTGTTATTCCAAGATCTTTTAAGATATTTAAAAGGCTAGAATCGTTTAAGAACAAATGGGTTTTGACGGCGTAAATATTATCAGAGTAAGCAACAGCGGCGGCCATTGAAATATCTTTATTACCATAGACACCACCAGAGTTTTTTGGCGAGTACTTATCTCGATTATCAAAATAGAAAGTAGTTTCACTGCTTAAAAAGGCTGTGCTTGCTGTAAATCCGTTTTCTAAAGCTTTATAGTACAAGAATGGTTTGACAGTTGAACCAGGTTGTCTAATAGAATCTAAAGCCCTGTTATATTGTGTTTTTTCATAATCACTGCCGCCGATTAAAGCAACTACCCCGCCGGTGTTAGCTTCCAACATAACTTTTGCTACTTCAATTTTATCATCGACCAAGTTTTCTTTCACACTTTCATCTAATGCTCTTTGAGCGGTCATATCTAAAGTTGTGTAGATTTTGATACCGCCAGTCTCTAAGTAGCTCTTAGGAATAGTGTTCAGTTGCTCTAACTCATTTAAAACAGCATCCTTATAATATAATAACGATGAGACCTCTTCTTCTTCATACTCCCCATATAATTCTAATTTATAATCATAAGCATATTGCATTTCTGCTTCTGTAATATAACCATTAGCATACATTCTTTCTAAAACAACTTTTTGGCGTTCTTTGGCTAAATCATAATTAAGAATTGGTGAATAATTAGAAGGAGAATTAGGAATACCAACCAGCATAGAAATTTCAGCCAAATTCAGATCTTTTAATTCTTTATTATAATAATACTTAGAGGCATTACCAATACCATAGACATTGCCATAATTAATAGTATTTAAATACCCTTCTAAAATCTCATCTTTACTATAATGGGCCTCTAATTTAAATGTAAGCCACATTTCTTTCCACTTTCGTTCCCAGGTCTGTTCAAAATCCAAAAATAAATTGCGGGCATATTGTTGGGTAATAGAAGATGCACCTTGAACAATTTCGCCACTTACAATGTTTTCAAACATGGCTTTAAGCATTCTTAAAAAATCAAAGCCATTATGCTCATAAAATTTTTTATCTTCAACTGCCAAAGTAGCATTTATGACATCATCCGGCATATCTCTTAACAAAATCCAGTTATCTTTTCCATTGCCCTGAAAGACTAAAGTCTCTTTAGAATCATACATAAAGAAAGTATTAGCACTTTTTATATCGATTTTTTCAGAACAATAAGCGTATAAATAGCCACCCAAATTAACCAAAATAAAAAGGATAAAGCAAATAAAACCAAACCTTAAAATAAATTTTAAATATTTTGCACACTTTTTCATCATTCTCTTCTCCTAAATTTAGTATGAAGAAAAATCAAAAAAATATGTAAAGAGGAATAACGTCATTTAAAATTATAGATTTTTAATTAGGTATTTGCTATAATGGACGCGGGTGTTGAAAATGAAAAAAGTTAAAGTCCATTTAAAAATTAACGATTATGAGTTAGATACTTTTGGGTTTCTTAATAATGATATTTTAAGTTTCTATGATAAAGACAAGGAAAAAACTAATATCATTTATAGTTATCGAGATAATACGCTCATAAGAGATAATGACTCTTTATTAATAAAAATCTTCTTTAATAAAGAAAAAGATAACATTTCTTACGAGTTAAAAAAAGAAAAAATGACATTTTTGCATAATTTCACGAACTTTTCATTGAAAAATATAGACGGGGCAGTTATAATTAATTACCGAATAGAAGACACAGATTTTAGATTAGTTCTAAGTTATGAGGAGGTTTAGGATGGACATTAAGGAATTGTTAAAAGAAAAGTTATCTGTAGTTATTGAAGAAATTCCCAAAGATGAAATAGAAATAGAGATCCCTAAAGATAAAAGCCATGGTGATTATTCGACTAATGTGGCAATGCGTCTTTGTAAAATTAGAAAGGCCTCACCAATGGATATTGCTTCTTTAATCGTCTCAAAAATTAATCGTAACGATATCTTAAAAATCGAAATAAAAAGTCCAGGGTTTATCAACTTTTTTATGAATAAA
>USBW01000114.1 GCA_900553045.1 uncultured Mycoplasmatota bacterium
TAACAATAAATTGGAGAATAAAGAGAGTAAGGAGCGTAGTTATGAAATTTAATATATTGGAGAAATTAAAGGAAATATTCTTAAAAAAATCAGAATATAAAACTGAAAAAACTGATTTTAATATAAGTGAAGAAAGTAAGTTAGAAAAACTAAACATAGGAACTTGTATAATGGATAATGAAGAAAAAGAGAAATTTTTAAGTATTAATACTCCAAAATTAGTTGAATTATATGAAAAAAAAATATCAGAAGAAGATAAAATGTTGATGGAGAAGCAAGGATTAAAGTTAGATACTTTTGTAGAAAGATTTAAAGATGAATTAAATGATCATGATTTTATAGAAGGAAATTGTGCAGTATTTTCATTTGATGATTTCTTAAAAATAGAATTATCAGGTTATTCAGAGTTAGATTTAAAAAGAGATCAAAATTTTATAGATTTACAAAAAGAGAAGGGATATATTGAAGGGAGAATTATTGACTTAAAAGAAGATATAAAATATTCTTCAGAAGAAAGTCAACATCAATCTATTGAAGAGTTAAAAAATGAGTTAAAATTATATGGAGAGTTAAATGATTTTCTTAGTAAAGAGATAAATAAAGTTGTTGGTAGTGAAATAGAGCAGCTAGAATATAATGCTAAAGAATATACAATGAAAGATGACTTGAAATTAGAGGATGGTTCTTTTATAAAGGGAGGAACATCTTTTTTTGTTGAAGGATTTAAAAAAGGAGAGTTTGAAGTTCACTTTGAAGCTAGAGAAGATAATACATATATTCCTAATGATGGAGAAGGAAGTGGGTATTATTTTAGTGGAGAAGAAATAGCAAGATATTTTGATTTAAATAAGACAGTAGATTTAGTAAGAGGAAAAGAATTAATAAATGATAATATGAAATTAGATAAAAATAATAGTAAAGATATAAAAGATATAGTTGAAGATGCGAGTAAAAAAGCTGATGATTATAATAATAAATTAGAAAAGAAAGAGGGAAAAGTAAATGAAAAAGAGCTTTAATAAAGAAGAATTAACTATTATGAGTTTTTATAATTGTGATGATAGAATTAAATTAATTAATCAATTGGAATCTGTAGTAGAAAATGTAGATGAAGTTGAGATTGAATCTGAAATAAATGAAATTGTAATAAAGCTTAAAGGTATGACGGATGACGACTTTAAAGAAATTGACTTTAAAAATATTATAGAAATTGAAGAAGATATATAAAATTTAAAAGTAGCAGTAAATAAAATTTACTGCTACTTTTTGCCTAAATTATATTGTTTTAATTCTAAAAATGTAATATAATTTAGAAAAAAGAAGAATTTCTTCTTCATATTTCAAGTCCGAACGATAAATTAAAATGTCGCCAAACATCTTAATTTATATAACTGAAACTGGTAAAGCAACTACCAAAAAACAGAGTGTTGGAACTTTAAATTCATTTTATGCTTATATTCTAGCATAAGGTGAAAATTTGTGCAATATAAAAAATAACAAATTGACAGGAGGAAACCAAAAGAAGTTTTGGGATAATTTTCAATTTGATTTTAAAGAGCATAACATAAGTTTTGATATATAACTCTTAGGTAGAAATACCTAAGAGTTTTTTTATTGTCGGAAAATATTACGGAGCAATTTAAATAGATAGATTGTGGGGAGGGGGAAACTATACCAAAAATCATAATTTATCAGATGAAAGGAGGGAAAAACTTTGAAGGATAAAGGTAATTTTATAGAGCAAATGTTTATATATAATTTGATAAATAAATATGGCGAAGTTCAAAATTATTTTGGGATTAATGAAGTAGTTTCAGGAGAATTTTCTCAAAATAGAGCTGAAAAAAAATATGAAACACATATAGAAAAAGTATTAGAATATCCAATAAAAAATAGATGGAATAAAGAACTTAGTCATATGAGCCTTCAAAGTTTTTGTACCTTCTTAAATAAACAAAATAGAAATTTAAGAACTGAAGAATTAGATGATAGATATTATCCATTTACACTTGAATTTGAATCATCAAAAAAGAAGGAAAATTTTGATGTATTATTTGAAGTAGCTCAATACCTTCAGTATTTAATGAAGGAATTAAATGTAAATGAAGAAGATTTTACTATTATAATAAATAATTCAAAGTCAGTTTATATAATGGTTAATCCAAAAGTATTTGGATTAAAGCCAAGTAAAAATGTACATAGAATTTATACAGAAATGTATAAAAGAATAAAAGAAGAACTGGGCTTAAAATTCGTAGATGAAAGCGTAGTTAATTCAAGCTACAGATTAATAAAAACTCCAGGATCTTATTATAAGGGTGGATATGTTAATTATGTTTCAGTAGATGAATTTATGCACTTAATGACAGGTCATTTAACAAGAGTAAAATTAACTAAGAAACAAAGGGACATAAGAAAATTAATGTTACCTGGTATTCAATCAATTGCAATGACTAGGCTTTATGAAAAGGCAAAAAAGAAAGTTGAAAAATCTATAAAAGAATATAAAAATAAAAGCACTAAAGTTTTAAATTTACCAGGAATGGAATGTACTAGAGAGTGTGTGAAAGCACTAATAAATATGCCAATAATGGATAAAGGGAACAGAAATAATTTCTTAGTAAGCATAGCATTAGGACTAAGTGAAGCTAATTATAGTGAAAATGAAATTAAGGAAGTCCTAAGAACAAAAGCTATAGAATGGAAACATGATGAAAGTTTAAGAGCAGTTGAAAATAAGTATAAATCATTGAAAAGAAATGGGACTAATTTTTCTTGTGATAAAGTAAAAATGCTTTTTGAAGAAGAAGGATTAAGCCTTGGTTGTAATGTCTGTAAAAAGGCAATAAATAGCATCTATATTGCAAGAAATATAGTTGAATCTATTTATAACAACAAGGGATCAGTACGCCATTATAGAGCTTATTTAGAACTAGAAAAACAAAATCTTTTTGGTAGATACTTTAATATAGCTGAAGTTGGAATAAAAGTAGCAACTTTAAAAGAACTAGCAAAGAAAGTGAATGGAACATTAGAAAAGAAAGAGGGATTATTTAAGTTAACTGTAAAGAGAGGAAAGGCAATATATAGATTACCACTTAATTATATAGAAAATGCAGTTGATATATTAGATCAAAAAATAGGAAAGGTACTAATGTTAATAGTTAAAGCATATTCAAGCAACTCATATGGAGCATTTATAAGTTTAGGCGTTGTAAAAATTGCTGAATATTTAGCTTTTAAAAATGAAAGAAGTGTATATAATTTTTTAAAAGAATTAGAGAAGTTAGGATTTTTAACTAAAAATAAAAATGGAATAACATTATATTATAAGAGTAGAAAAGTAGTAAATTTAGAAGAAGAAAGAACAAATAGAAAAGAAAATGCAAGAGTTATAGAAGGAACTAAAGTAGTAAATGGATTACAATTAAAATTTGAATTTGAAAAAATAGAAGCT
>USBW01000115.1 GCA_900553045.1 uncultured Mycoplasmatota bacterium
TATTTGGAAGATTTTGTCTATCACTTTTTTTAATTTCTTCTTTGGAAACTTCTGGAAAGACATCTTCTCCATAAATAATTGGATTAACATCATAATACTTTCTTTCTAAAAGACTCATTTTAGTCTTATTATCATACAATCCTTGATCAAGCTCCCATTTTTGATAAAAAGTTATGCCAAGATGAATTTTACTAGTTTCAGTATTTAATAAATGATAAAACTTATTTACAATAGTCATATCTACTTTTCTTAAAACTATATAAAAATCTAAATCAGACCAACCGGCAATGATCTTATTCTTGCCGCCACTGCCTGCTAACATGATACTTAATAAGTTATTTCTAAAAACTTTTTTGGCCAGTTTGACTAATTTTAAAATATTCATTTTATAGTCTTTATCCATAGCGTCCAAATGATATTCAGTAAAAACTTTTTCTAATTCCTTTACAATCTGCGCTTGCGACATAACCCCTCCTTAAGACTATAGTCTATATAAGATATGATATTTTGAGTCATAAATTCTTTATCATTGGGTTGAATTATGACATAATCATCTTTTTTTAATAAAACCCGATTTAACTCTTGATATAAATTATAACGAATATCTTTAAGATCATTAAAGTTGGGCTCATCACGACGATAAGGACCACTTTCTAGATAAAATTTAATATCCTCATGATCATCTTTAATATAAGTTTTTTTGATCTCTTGTTGTAAATTTAAAGCATCTTGGTACTTCATTCCTTTAGCAATTAAAGTAGCGATGATACGATAGTCATAAAAACTAGTACTTTTATCAAACAAAGATATTTTTTCATCACCACAAGCTATTAAAATCCTCTCTTTTAAACAACGATAAATAACTTCTGTAAACTCTTCTTTATTAGAAGGTCTAAACCACCACTCTTCATTGTATTTTTCTTGATCAAAAGATGGTGAATCATGAAGATGTAGGATCTTACTAAAACGCTCAGGATAGTTTTTGAGCAAATTTTGGCACTGAGTTGTCTTCCCAGCATTATCCATTCCACTTATAGATACGATCATCTTATATTTCCTCCTTTACAAGTTTGATTAGGTCACTTAAGGAATTAACATTGTGATAAATGTAATAAACATAAAAAAGAGCAAGATTATAATCTTCATAACTCATCAGAAAAAGTGAAATAGGACTTAGCATGCGCATACAAAGATAGTATTTTAAATACTTGTTAGCATCTTCTCTAATTTCTTTTAATTGATTTAAAAAAGTCAAATAAGCAAGTAAGAACTCTTTCTTTTTAATAGGAATATCAAAAAATAAATTAGGTTTATACTGTTGGTAGCAATTTAAGATTTTGCTTCTTAAAAAGTAGGCATCCTGATTATATTTAGGATAGAAATAACCCCCATGAGTAATGACTGAGGAAAATAAAATAGCAATCTCTCCCACTACAGAATTAAAACCGGCATTTTCAAAATCAGTAAAAAGACCAAAGCTAGAAATATTAGTATCGGTAGGATCTCCTAAAGAAATGATCGAAGAAAGTGTTTTAGGCTTGTTTAAGATCCTAATTATTTCCTTTAAAATATCTTTTAATTCCTTAGGTAAGGTTAAATCTTTTAAATATTGTAAAAGTAAGTTAGTCCGGCCTTTAAAAAATTTTTGATTTTCTAAAAGTTCTTCTTTTTTTCTTTGCAAAGTACTGTAAGGTTTTTTTAAGGCTTCTAAGACTTTGCTGATGCAGGCTTTCTTATTGAAATAGAAATATTCATGCAGGGTATTAGTCATTAATTCTTCTTTGTATTCATATATTAAAGTACCTCTATTTTGAAAGATCAGTTTAGGAACATCGTAAAAGTCTTTAACTTTCTGATAACCAGTTATCTCATTTTGTAAGTTTTCGCCAAACTTGTAAAAGACTTTTTGGTTATTTAGTAAAGCTACTCCTAGAACGATGTTTTTGTGATAGTATGAAGACTGGATCTTTACTTTAGGTATAGTGGCCATTTTCCAATATCCTCCTTAAGTTTACAGTAATATCATATAAACTTTAGGAATAAAATATGCCTGATAACAAAAAAATAGATATCCGAAATATCTACTTTTATTTTAAAATGGTAATTTGAAATTGCCATTGGTGAATTGCTTCATCATTTTTTTACTCTGTTCAAATTGTGTTAATAAGCGATTTACTTCTTGAACATTCCTTCCGCTACCCTTAGCGATGCGTTCTTTGCGTGACGCTTTAATAATGTCAGGGTTGTGGCGTTCTTTTTTGGTCATTGATAAAATAATAGCTTCTACATGAGCAAGATCTTTAGGATCGATTTTGATATTATTAAGTCCTAGTTTTTTAGCTCCTGGCAATAGCTTTAGAAGTCCCTCTAGGGAACCTAGTTTTTTCATTTGCTTCATCTGATTTAAAAAGTCCTCTAAATCATATTTGCCACTTTGCATCTTCTTAAGAGATTTTTCAGCTTCTTTTTCATCAATGACTTCGTTAGCTTTATCTACTAAAGATAAAATATCGCCCATTCCAATAATTCTTGAGGCCATGCGATCTGGATAGAAATAATCAATTCCATCCAGTTTTTCTGATACACCAATAAACTTAATTGAAACATTAGTAAGATGCCTTACTGATAAAGCGACACCACCACGAGTATCTCCATCCATTTTAGTTAAAATAACTCCAGTCAAATCAACATTATCATTAAATCCTGTGATGACATTAATAGCATCTTGACCCATCATCGCATCAATTACTAATAAAATCTCTTGAGGCTTTACAGCTTCTTTGATGTTTTTTAACTCTTGCATCAGTTCATCATCAATATGCAAACGACCAGCCGTATCGATAAGAACATAATCGTAATTATTATTGTTGGCATAAGTTATGGCATTTTTTGCTATAGTGACAGGATCATTTTTTCCTTCTTCATAGACTTCAATATTTAATTCCTTACCAATCTGCTTTAATTGATCAATAGCTGCTGGACGATAAATATCACAAGCTACCAAAAGTGGCTTTTTAGCATGTTTTTTTCTAAGCAAATTAGCAAGTTTACCAATAGTTGTCGTCTTACCACTTCCCTGAAGACCAACAAGCATTAAAATAGCAGGATGGCCCAGCAAGTTTAAAGGAGCTTGCTCACCACCTAATAATTCCTCTAATTCATCGCGAATAATACCGACAAACATCTCACCGGGAGTAAGACTTTTTTTGACCTCTTCTCCCAAAGCTTTTTCTTTAACAGTCGTCGTAAATTCTTTAACTACTTTATAATTGACATCAGCTTCTAATAGAGCAAGACGGACTTCTCTTAACATTGGCTCAATATTCTCTTCAGTTATCTTGCCATGACCTTTAATATTTTTAATAGCATTTTGTAATCTATCACTTAAAGTTTCAAACATTTTATCACCAAACTTATTTTATCACAACTGTTAAACAA
>USBW01000116.1 GCA_900553045.1 uncultured Mycoplasmatota bacterium
CTTTAAATTCATCAGATTTATCTTTATTCTCCTTAGACTTTGCTTTCATTTCTTCTAATTCTTTTCTATAACGTTCCTTTTCTTCTTTATTAGAATTAGCTTCATTTTTTATATTTTCAATTTCTGATAAATATTTATTATCTAAATCTTTTTTAAGTTCTTCTCTTAATTGATTTTCAAGTTCCTTTATTTCTTCCTCCGATTTATTTTCACTTTTATCTAATTCACTTTTTAAACTTCATCACTTATAAGTTTCTTACTTCTAAGAGCTTCGTCTTTCTCATTTTCTATTCTTCTTATCTCAACTGATTTTTCATTTTCTATTTTTCTTATTTCAACTAACTTTTCATTTTCTAACCTTTTAAGTTCATCAGCTTTTTCTTGTTCAAGTTTCTTTAGCTTTACTTTTAACTCTGTAGCTTCTTCCTTACTAATTTCAACTTTATTATTTATTATTTCTAAGATAACTTTTTGATTATCTTCACTTAAACTTGAAAATTCACTTGCATTAGCAATAGTTAAATTACCATTTTCAAGTATTTCTTTTAACTCTGGAATAAGATTTTTATTTATTCTTTCATATCTTCCTACTTGTGTTGGAGATAATTTTAAATCATTAGCAATTATTTCTCTTATCTTTCCTGGAACTTTCTCACCATTTTTCTTTTTAGTTTTATATAGTTCAGTAAGCCTTTTTACTTGTTCAAGCTTTTCTATTTCTGTTAACTCTCTAGTTTGAGCATTAGCTTGAATAAGAATTATTTCACTATCAATATCATTCGCTTCAATAACCTTACAAGGAACTAAAGCAAATATTTCGTTTCCTTGTTCAACTAATTGTGTAAGAGCAGTATATCTTCTTTCACCACTTATTAACTCATATTTTCCATTATCTAATTTTCTAACAACTAAATTATGATTTAATCCATTCATCTTAATATCTTCTGCCAGTTCATCTACATTCACTATTTCATAGAAATTTTTCTTATTTCTTTCAATATCTTTTATATCTATATATTGAACATTGAAGTTATTTTTAGCTTCAATTTCATTAGCTTTCTTAACATTTTGTGATACACTATTTAACATTCCTTGGCTTATTGAAAATTTCTTACTCATATCTATAACAACCTTTCTTTATTTAACTATTTTTTATTGGGGGTGTCCCCGAGGGACACCTACATTTTTAAAATACTTCTTTACATAAATCTCTATAATTTATACTTGCCCTAGCTTTCTTATTACCAAATACTACAGGACATTCATCAAATGTACTTTCTATTACTTTTACATTTTGCTTTATTGTAGTATTAAACATCTTATTACCTAATAAATTTTTAAGTTCCTTCTTTATAAGCTTATTTACTGTTGTTGCACTATCCATTGTTATAAAACAACCTTTAAAATTAAGATTAGGGTTAAATTCATCTTTCATATCTTCAATACTTTCAAGTAAATATTCAAGTCCATCAAGAGCGAATTTGTCTATTTTTATTGGGACAAAAACTTCATCACTAGCACATAAAGCATTAGTAGTAATCATATTTAAACTAGGAGGACAATCTATTAAACAATAATCATATTCATTATTTAGATTTTTAAGAGCCTTTGATAATCTATTTTGTTGACTTCTTGTATTATCAATAAGAATATTTCTATCAGCAAAAGTTAAATTTATATTAGCGGGTAAAATATCTATATTCTCAAAATCTGTTTTCTTTATTACCTTATGTATATCTAAATGTTTATCTAATAAAACATCTGATACAGTTAAATCGTCCATACTATAGGCTTTAAATAGCTTTGTAAGGTTACTTTGAGGGTCTAGGTCTACCAATAATACCTTTTTACCTTCTTGGCTTAAACAAGCCCCTAAATTAGCTGTAGAAGTTGTTTTTGCAACTCCACCTTTTATATTAAAAATTGATACTTTTTTCATAATTAATTCCTCCATTTTCTAATTAATATTTATTTAAAATCTCATTATATTTGTTATTGGTAGGTGTCCTTTGGGGACACCTTTTGGCTTATCTAAAAATTAGAACAAATGATGTTGCTAGGGTAACTAGTAGGTTTAATATAACTATTATTATTGAAGCAATATTTAATTTTTTTTCTGTCATTTTTATTGATACCTCCTTAATAATTTGTTATCATTAAAGAAGAATGATTTTGGAACAGGAGGGGGGTAAACCCTCCCTTGACTAGCCTACTTGCTAAGTAGTGAGATTAGATTAATAATTGCAATAACTAAATTGAGCAATGCAGTTAAAAGAATTATTAATTTGTCAGTTCCGATTTTGTTCTTCTTTTTTTTCTTTTTTTTCACCAAATCACCCCCTTTCAATAAATGAAACTATCTTTTGAAAACTTGTATATATCTAACTTTACGAGGTACTTCTTTACCTTTGATAGATACTAAATCTTCATGCCCTTGGGAAACATATAAAATCTTAAAATCTTTTAATTCTTCAATATCTTTAATTTTCATATCCCCAAAAAGGTCAACTCTCATTTTTGATTTATCAGCTATCTCTTTATCAGTAGCAGATAAGAAAATTTTGTATTGGCACATACTATCAACTCCTAAAATATAAACTTTAAATTAGCACTCCTACCGTCGTGTTGTTGTTTTTTTGTTGAGCCTAAGACTACATATTGGAGTGAGTTGTAAAGGAAAATGGAATAAAAATTTTTGGCTGCTAACTGCAGATCCAGTTGGCCGACAAAAAATTTTATGGAATGGCTTTACAACTTGAACGGAAATATGATAGGCTGGTGCTTCAAAAAAAACATAAAAATAAAAAAGAAGTCCCTAAGGACTTCTTACCTATTTGGATGCACTCCATCGGGTACCCGCTTATAGTAAAAATAAGTTTAGTTATTCTTTGCTTTAGCTTGGTCGCTCGGTAGATGGAACAAGCTAAGGCAATAGAATATCTTAACTTATTGAAACGTTATAAGTGGGTGATGGGATTAGTGCCAGGATATTTAAATCAAATAAAATAAAGTTGTTGCTCTTATTATACTTTATATTCGCTTGAATCTTCACTTTTAATAATGAACTGCTTTTCATCATTCTCAATTTTATATTCAAATTTCTCCATATCATCTTTAATTTCTTCTTTAGTTGAATTTCTCATATCTTCATTTTTATTAATCATAAATATTTCCCTCCATATTTTCATTTAAAATTGTGATGTTAATGCTAATTCTTGTGTTAATAACTCTCCTGATACAATGTGATTGAATAATGCAAAATTACTTTTTCCTTTTTTATCTTGAATCATCACAAATCTATTATCTTTATTTAAAGTTTTATCATAAGCTTTGTGGAATATATTTTTAACTATAGGACTATCAAAATTCATATCGCTATATTTCAATTCCAATCTTTCCAATAATGATTTATTTTCAACTTTTAT
>USBW01000117.1 GCA_900553045.1 uncultured Mycoplasmatota bacterium
ATAGTATAGATACTGAAAATTTCAAATTTTAATTTTTCCTCTTTTAATTGTAATTCAATAATTAAATTACTTTCTTCATTATACCAATCAGGATCTAAAGCGTTTTTTAAACTGCTCAACATAATTTTATCTTGATAAGTGTGGCCATAAATAATAGTATTATCATTTAAATTAGCGCTGCTAGTTAAATCGTTACGATAATCGGCAAAAACCCAGCCAGTACTATTACTTTTTTTATAAAAGTCATGATTTAAATAGAATGTATTATTATCAGTTTGAACAATTGGCAGATCAATTAAAGTATTATTAACCTTTAACCAGCCTTTGGTATCGTCATTAATCTTTATTAACTGTTCAAAAGTACTATTATTTTCAAGATTAGAATTTTCTTCTTTTGTAGGCTGGAAAGTTTGTAACTCCTGCTGATTTTTTAAATTGTTCTGTTCATCTTTCTGGTGATCAAATAAAACTTTTATACCAACTCCACCACTTATTAAAAGAAGAATTGCGGCAAGATTAAAAATAACGATTTTAAGCTTATTATTTTTGTGCTTAACTTTGTTTTTATTATTGTTATCTTCAACAAATGCGATTAAAT
The DNA here is from genome assembly GCA_900553045.1 of uncultured Mycoplasmatota bacterium. Classification (GTDB taxonomy): domain Bacteria; phylum Bacillota_I; class Bacilli_A; order RF39; family UBA660; genus UMGS1572. Next base: position 599 of record USBW01000117.1, read on the forward strand.
CCTTAAATTCTTTTCCCATCTTATTTTCCTCTTAATATTAGTATAACTAAATAATAAGTAAAAGTAAAATCCTATTGTTGTTTACTGTCAAATTGACATTTAAAAAAAACGATTTTACACTGCATATTGTAAAATTCGATCAATTAATTTAAAATAATAATTAGGTGAGATAATGAAAGAACAATTATATTTTTATAAATTGTTTGATGAACTTCTTAATAGTAAAGAACAAGATTTAGATGTTTATTTTTTATCTTGCTTTAAAACTTTTAATTCTAGTGGTAAAAAGATTTTAGGTGATAATTTTAATATTTATTATTATGATTTGTCATCGTTACTTTTAAAAACTTTCTTTGATGTTTATAAGAGTTTTGCTGATAGTGTTAGAATAAACTATTTATATTTTATAGATGGATGTATTAATATTTTTTTAAATCCACTTTTATTAAAAGAAAAAGATCGTTTAAAAAAACGTTATTTAGAAGCAGTAGAAAAATATGATATTAATTCCAAAGAAGAATTGTTTAAACCACTTTTTTTAAGCTTTTTAAATGATGTTAGTAATGACTATGGCAATAATCAAAAATTTATTGGGTTAACTAAAGATTTTTCTTTAGAGTTATCACATCTTTTTAAGGAGTTTATAGCTACTAGTAAAAAAGATTTAATTACTATGTTTAATTTACACTATAATGATATTGTTTTAGAAATTAGTGATTATGTATTAAAAATAAAAGAAGGAAATTATAACTTGATCGAAAAAAGAATATTAACTTTATTACAAAAGAAACGTTTAGTCCTTCTTAAAGAAAAAAATCAGTTGATCATAGAACGAACAAAACAACAGTTTAGTAATTTACTTAAGTTTATAAAGGGTAAAAATAAGAATCGTGATTATCTTATTTTACATGATTATGTGTTGAGTTATCAAAATGTTTTATTTAGAAAATTGGAAAAGATCCTTATCTCGTTTGATAAAATTGTTGATTTATCTTTAGAGGAAAGGGGAGAAAAAGTTAAAAATTTGAGTGATTTTAGTTATCAGTTGTTCAAGTTGGATTACTGTTTTGATCACCCTTTTTTAGATTTCTACAAGAATTTTTTAAGTCATGGCCTTCTAAGTTCACGGATGGTGGAAAAAGAAATCAAAAAGTGTCTTGATGAAATGAAAGCTTCTTTAAGTAGTGATTTAAAGGATACACTTATTAGTGCTTATCAGGAATATTTTGCGTATTTTTTGCATATATTACATGATGGTGATCTAGTTAAGTTAAAGTGTTCTTCTTTTACTACTTATTTAACGAATAAAGATTTAGATAATTATTTTGCTTAAAAAAACAAGAGCAAAAGCCTTGTTTAATAATAGTATGGATAATAACCATAGAATGGTCTAGGTCTAGGACCAAGTAGTAAAGGTGAGGTTAAAAACCCTAAAGCAAATGGTAGGGCAAAACCACCAAATGGTCTGTTAGGACCTGGTCCTGGTCTTCCTGGTCTTGGTGGTGGGCCTGGTGGTCCAGGTCTTCTTGTGTTTTGATAAGTGCGATAATTTTGATAGTCGTTTGTTGGATTATAATACATATTATTGCTAGAATAAGGTATATTATTAGTATAGTAAGGCATTTTTATTACTCCTTTCTAGTAATAATTTATGCTTATTTAATAGGAGAGTGATTAATTTGGATTACGAAAGAAAGTTAGCAGATATGATTGCAGGTTATTCGATTGATGTTAAGGAAGATGAGAATGTTCTTATAAAGTATTGAGGCTGTCAATTTTGTTGAGTGTTTGATTGATGAGATCAGTAAAAGAAAAGGTAATGCTTTTATAAGATTTGATTTGCCTAGATTACATAATATGGCTCTTGAAAAAATTTCTGATTCTGGAATTAAAGTTTTAGAAAAAGAGGGCAAGTTAGATGTTGAAAATTATGATAGTTTTATTTCGATAAGAAGTAATTTTAATGATTATGAAGGAGTAGATGTCCCAAGCGAGACTCGTAAGAAGATTGGTAAACGTCTTGCTAAAAGTAGGGATATTAGAGTAAATAATAAGAAATGGGTTCTTTTAAATTATCCAACTTCTTTAGATGCTAGTAAGATGCGTATGCCTACTAAAAAGTTTTACGAGTATGCTTTTAAGGCCATGTGTTATGATTATCGTTTGATGAAAAACGACATTTTGCCACTTAAAGAACTTATGGAGAAGACTGATATGGTAAGAATAGTAGCACCTGGTACAGATATTAGTTTTTCTATTAAGGGAATGAATATGGTGCCTTGTTGTGGGGAAAAAAATATTCCTGATGGCGAGATCTACTGTGCGCCAGTTAAAAATTCAGTTAATGGTGTTATTAAGTATAACACGCCAAGCCCTTATCAAGGCTTAGTTTTTCACGGAGTTACTTTAACTTTTAAAGATGGAAAAATTATTAAAGCCAGCTGTGATGAACAAGAGTTAGTCGGTAAATTAGAAGAGATTTTTAATAGTGATGAAGGGGCAAGATATGTTGGCGAGTTCTCATTTGGACTTAATCCTTTTATTTTAAATCCTATGGGCGATATTTTGTTTGATGAGAAGATTATTGGTAGTATTCACTTTACTCCAGGGTCAGCTTATAAAGATAGTTACAACGGTAATGATTCAGTGATCCATTGGGATATGGTACTTATCCAAAGGCCAGAGTATGGTGGAGGAGAAATTTATTTTGATGATGTTTTAATTAGAAAAGATGGAAGGTTTGTTTTAAAAGAATTAGAAGAATTAAATATAGAGATGGTAACGGAAATGGGACTTCCATTTGGCATGAGCCATGGAGAATATAA
>USBW01000118.1 GCA_900553045.1 uncultured Mycoplasmatota bacterium
ACATCAACCTCAAGAAAGCTAGCTATTTTTTGAGTAATAATCGCTCCATTATCATCAAGAGTTAAAGGGTTACCTTCTAGTGAAGTCAAGTTAAAATAAGTATTTATTTCTGTTGTTTCAAAAGCTAAGGCATAGACGTCAACATTTTTATCATCAGTATTAAAAGATAAAGTTTCCATATGTGTGTATAAAGGTTCAGTAATGTTATTTTCTTCTAAAAGTCTGTTTATTTCTGTACTTGGTTCTTTAAGATTTTCATTTAAAACAAGCATTGAGTCATATTTTTGGATCTCTTGAAACTGAATATCTACTATTTTGGAGATACTATCTTTGATTCCAAAACCTGTTAAAAGCAGGGCAGTGCAGCCAGAGATACCAATTAAGGTCATGATAATTCTTTTTTTGTATCTAAATAAGTTTCTGATGGTAACTTTCCAAGAGAAAGATATTTTATTCCAAATAATACTTATTTTTTCTAAAATAACTTTGTGACCACTTTTAGGACTTACAGGTCTTAAAAGGTTAGCTGGCGATTTTTTAAATTTAACATTAACTGCGATAAAGGTGACAATAATCATAACAGCAAGAGCTACAAGAATGATACTTATACAAATTGGAATATTAGCGTATGTTTTTAAAGCTGGAACATTAAAGGATTGAGTATAGACATTATATAAAACGTGTGGGATAACGGTATAACCAATTATTAATCCTAAGATTAAACCAATAATTGTAGCAATTAAAACATAGAAGATATAACTAGCAACAATTTTCCTTTTGCTGATTCCTAAGGAAGTAAAGATTCCAATTTCTGTCGTTTCTTCTTCGATCATTCTCGTCATAGTATTAAGACACATAAGCAAGGCGACGATAATAAAGAAAACTGGAAAGACAGCAGCAATGGCATCAATTTTGGTCGCGCATTCCAAAAAGGTTGTATAACCAGAATTATCTTCGCGGTCAAATAAGTACCATTCTGGTCTTTCTAGATTTTGAACTTCTTCTTTTGCTTGCTCAATTTCTTGTAAACCATTGTTTATTTCTGTCTGAAATTTAGCATAATTAGTTTCATATTCTCTATAACTAGTATTTAGTTCAGCTTGACCTGCATCTAGTTTTTCTTTATTTGTATTTAATGTTTCTAAAGTAGTATTGTAAGTAACATTAAAATTGTTTCTGGTAGTCTCAATAGTTTTTAGTCCTTCAGCAATTTGATTAAGATTAGTGTTAAGTGTCGTTAGTTCTGTTAGAAGATTTTGATAAGTTGCATATTCATTTGAATCAGGATCAAGGGTTAGTAGAAGATCATTAAGTTGTTTTATTTGGTTAGCTAATTCTTCTAAGGAATCAGTGATACTGCTGGTTGTAATATTTAATCTCTCTAAGGCTTCATTTATTTGGACAAGGGAGTCGTTAAGAGTTTTTTCTTCAGTATTTAAACGGTTTAATAGACTTTCTTTTTGATTATTTAATTTTGTTTTAGCATTTTCGATCTCTTGATAGCCATTATTGATCTCTTGTTGGGCATTATCTAGTTGTTCTTTGGCCTCTTGAAGTTCTTGTTCACTTTCTTCTTTTACTTTGTCTAATTCCTCTTGAGCTTGATATATTTCTTCCATCGCTTCTGTTTTTATTTCTTCGTATCTTTTAGTCTCTTGGATTGGTGCTAAGTTTTCTAATTCATTATACAAGTTATTGATACTTTCACGATAGTCGTCTTCATAAGCTGTCTTATCTTGGCTATCTTTAGCAATTAAATAGATCTCAGTATAATAATTCATATTGAAATTATCTTTAGGAAGATAGATCACATTATCTAATTTACCGTCAGAGACTGTTGAAGTTCCAAGATTGTTGTAGATATACATGCTACTTTTGACTGTTCCTACTACTTTAAATTCTTGGTTAATTAGATTTTCATTAGGAATTTGAATTATTTCATCAAGTTTATAAGTTCCATCCAAAACTAAACATTCTTGGTTTTCTTCTGGCATTCGGCCAGTAACTAAACTGACATTATTAATTTCTTCGGTGATGCCATAGATTTTAGTAGCTTCACCATTTATTACTTGTTCTAAAGAGTAATTTTCTTCAATTTTAGCTGTATTATTTAAATTCTTTAGAGCTTCATAATCACTTTCGGTCAGACCCATTGTACTAATTATGCGATAGTCTAACAAGTTAGTTTCATCATAATAGCCATCTAAAGTCTTAATCATATCTGAGGAAGTTTCTCTAACTCCAGCAAAGAAAGCAGAACTAATAGCGATAATTAAGATAAGGGTGGTAAAACGGCCAATTGAATGTCTAATTTTGCGCAAAGAGTTTTTAAAAAGTAACATTACCAATCGATCTCCTCAATGTTAGCTGGAGTTTTATTAATTACAGTATCTTCAATGGTTCCGTTTTTTACTTTTATTACTTTATCGGCAATATTGGCAATAATAGCATTGTGAGTGATGATGATCGTCGTTGTTTTAGTATTTCTACACGTATCTTTTAAAAGTTTAATAATTTTTTTACCAGTTTTGGAATCTAAGGCTCCGGTTGGTTCATCACATAACAAAATTTTAGGATTTTTAGCAAGAGCTCTTGCAATGGAAACTCTTTGTTGCTCACCACCCGATAATTGAGCAGGGAAGTGATCTAGGCGATCGCCAAGCCCCACACTTTCTAAAGCCTCTTTGCTATCTTTGGGATTTTTACAGATCTGACTTGCTAGTGAGACATTTTCTAAAGCTGTTAAATTACCTACTAAATTATAAAATTGAAAAACAAAACCAATGTCATAACGACGATATTTAGTTAATTCTTTGCGATTATATTTAGAAATATCGACCCCATCTATAATAATTTCACCACTAGTTGGTGAGTCCATTCCCCCAAGAATATTTAAAATAGTAGTCTTACCGGCACCTGAAGGACCTAAAACAACTACTAATTCTCCTTTGTCAATCGAAAATGAAACATTTTCCAAAGCTTTAATAGTAACTTCGCCCATCTGATAAGTTTTAGTTAAATTTTTAACTTCAATAAAAGCCATATTTATCCCTCGTTTCTTTACAATTTCATTATAGTCTAAAATTTTTATAAAATAAACAAATTAATAGTGAAAACTTTGTGATATTTTTAAAGGCGAAAATTTTTAGTTTTTTCTTAGGAAAAGTACACCTTACATACTAATAATTACCTCATACTATAAAAAAGAAAGCGAGGTAGTTTATGAAAAAATTACTTTTTATAACCTGGAGTATTTCCTATGGCTATGGGACTGAGAAGTCTTTAGCGGACATATTGAACAGAATTGATAAAACTAAATATTCGATTGATGTTTTACCATTATTTAAAAACTCTAAAAATAAGATTTTAAATGATGATATAAAGAT
>USBW01000119.1 GCA_900553045.1 uncultured Mycoplasmatota bacterium
CCCCGACATAGAAACCAGCAACCGAAGCATTGGATTCAGCAAGTCCTTGAAACATCTCACTGGTTAAAGTGACGGTTTGATCTAAGTCCGTGATTTTTTCTAAAGCGACATACGTTGTCATCACTTTCGTAAGACTGGCTGGAGCGAGTATTTCTTCACTATTTTTCTCATAGATCACTTGATCTTCATTTAACTGATAAAGATAGTCTGTCAATTTATTAGTGTAAGAAAAAAGTTTTTTTATGCCACAGATCATAAACTTTCCCTTAACTTTTTCAATCAACTTATAGTTTTTTCTAACGACAGATATGCCATATTTATCAATGTATTCTACATATTTAAGATTTAAAACTACATATCTTATGCCATTAGTTTCAATTAAAGAAGTCATCTCTTTATCAAGTAGACTAGCGGTATCACCATTTAAGATCCCACTTAATCTTACGAACAAGATCCCTTTTTTAAATTCCATATCTATCCCTAACATAATCTACTCCTTTTCATTAAGCTTAATGTAATTTAAGTATAGATTTTTTAGGTGTCGAATAGTCGGTTTTCTTAAAAAAATTTAAAAATTTTACACAAACAAAAACTGATAAAATTATTTATCTTTTTTATCAGTCTTAGTAGCTTTTTCTTTTTTAGTTATCATCGCATCTTTTCGTGAGAAATTTAAACGGCCTTTACTATCAGTACCAATAGCTTTAACAATAATTTCGTCACCAACTTTAACAACATCTTCACATTTTTCGACACGTTCTTTAGCAAGTTTAGAAATATGAACTAAACCTTCACAACCAGGCCATAATTCAACAAAACAACCGAAGCTTTCAATTTTGACTACTTTAGCTTTATAGATCTCGCCTTCTACAACTTCCCTGGTAATATCTTCGATCATCTTCATAGCTTTATCGATTACAGCATAATCAGTATGGTATAAAATGACGCGACCATCATCTTCAATATCAATTTTAATAGCATTTTTATCATTTACGTTAATAACACCACTAGCATCTTGAATAATTTTAGTGATAACGTCGCCGCCTTTACCAATGACATCTTTAATCTGTGACTCTTTAATACGCATCTGTTTAATTTTTGGAGCATACTTCGATAATTCAGGACGAGGTTCTGTAATTGCCTCTTGCATATTAGCAAGCACCTCTAAACGAGCCTTTTTAGCTTGAGCTAAAGCCTCTTTTAAAATTTGTTTAGTAATACCTTTAATTTTAATATCCATCTGTAAAGCACAAATACCATTTTTCGTACCAGCAACTTTGAAATCCATATCACCAAAATGATCTTCAGCGCCTTGAATATCAGTTAAAATAGTATATTTATCGTCCTTAGTAATTAAACCCATCGCAATTCCTGCTACCATGTCTTTAATTGGTACTCCAGCAGCCATTAAAGACATACAACCAGCGCAGATAGACGCTTGACTAGAAGAACCATTACTTTCTAAAACTTCTGAAACGACACGAATAGTATATGGGAAGTCTTCTTCACTTGGTAAAACCTGTAATAAAGCTTTCTCACCCAAAGCACCGTGACCGATCTCACGTCTACCTGGTGCCCCATATCGTCCTGTCTCACCTACTGAGAATGCAGGAAAGTTATAATGGTGCATAAAGCGTTTACCTTCTTCATCAGATAAACCGTCTAAAATCTGATATTCACTAATTGAACCTAAAGTTGTAACACTTAAAACTTGCGTCTGACCTCTTGTAAATAAAGCTGACCCATGAGTTCTAGGTAAAATATCAACCTCAGAAGAAAGAGGTCTTATCTCATCAACTTTACGACCATCTGGTCTTATTTTTTCTTCCGTAATAAGACGACGAATTTCTTCATATTCGATCTTTTCTAACACTTTATCAACTTGTTTTAAAACTTCTTCTTGTTCTTCTTTTAAAGGATGTAGTTCTCTAAAGTAGTTTCTTACTTCTTCTTTTAATTCATCAATCTTCTCTTGTCTTGCTAATTTTTCTTCAATTTGAATAGCATTAATCATTCTAACAGTAATAATATCACGAACTTTAGCATTGATCTCTTTATCTATTTCAATTAAAGGATAATCTTTTTTAGGAAGACCTACTTCTTTAATGATCTCTTCTTCAAAGGCAATAAGTTCTTTTATTGCTTCATGACCAAACATCAAAGCTTCAAGCATATCATCTTCACTAACTTCTTTAGCACTTGACTCTACCATATTAATAGCATCTTTAGTTCCAGCAACTGTTAGATAAATATCACTTTGTTCTTGTTCGTCTTTATTAGGGTTAATAATGAACTGACCAGCTACTCTTCCTACTACTACTCCAGCAATTGGTCCTTCAAATGGTAAGTCACTGATGGATAAAGCAAGTGATGAGCCAAATAAAGCAGTAAGTTCAGGAGAAGCATCAGTATCAACTGATAAGACTGTATTAATTACTTGAACTTCGTTTTGGAAACCTTCTTTAAATAATGGTCTTATTGGTCTATCGATAAGACGTGCTGCTAAAGTAGCATTCTCAGTAGGCTTACCTTCTCTTTTGATGAACCCACCAGGTATTTTACCAACTGAGTACTGTTTTTCTTGGTATAGTACTGTTAAAGGAAAGAAGTCCCCATTAACTGGCTCTTTTCCATTAGTAACTGCTGTTAAAACTACAGTATCACCATATCTTACAAGACAAGATGCAGCAGCCTGTTTAGCCATTTTACCAATTTCTACTATAATTTTTCTACACTTAAAATCTTTTTCAAATGTTCTTTTTTCCATATATCCTCCGTCTATTTATTGCAAAAAATAGACACTGTAAAAGTGCCTACTTTCTTAAACCAAGACTCTTTATAACTTCACGATATTTTGCAATATCTTTGTCCTTTAAATAATTAAGTAAATTTCTTCTCTTACCAACCATTTTTAGCAAGCCACGTCTTGAATGATAATCATGTTTATTCTCTTTTAAGTGTTCAGTAAGTCTAGTTATTTTTTCAGTTAAAATAGCTATTTGAACTTCAGTTGAACCCGTATCTTTTTCATTACGTGCATATTTCTTAATTATTTCTTGCTTATGTGCACTTGTTAAAGCCATAATGATACCTCCTTTTAATTTTAGCCGATTCCCTAGATATTTGAGGTTTTTTAAATACCCACGAAATGGACAAATATAATATACTATAAAATTATGCTTTTGGCAAGAATTTTTTTACAATGTTAGGGCAGGATAACAAGAGCGACACGGGACCCACCGGCCGAGTCAGCACCGCCCCAAGTGCGAGCGAAATTGAACACGCCGGCAGAGGAACCATTACCAGCGCGACCTCCACGGTAGAACCAAGGAACGCCCGAGTACGGAAACCATGAATAATCGCTGTACCAACCATTATTATCT
>USBW01000120.1 GCA_900553045.1 uncultured Mycoplasmatota bacterium
AAAATCATCATAATTACAAATCCTATAGTAAGACCTATTGTCGCAATACTTGATTTATTTTCACTGTGCATTTCTGGAATTAATTCTTCTACTACTACATATATCATAGCGCCTGCAGCAAAAGAAAGCAAATAAGGTAACAACGGTAAGACAAAATTAATCATCAAAAGAGTCAAAAATGCTGCTAATGGTTCTACAATACCGGACAATACTCCAAAAATGAAAGCTTTTTTCTTGCTATACCCTTCACTTTTTAGTGGAAAAGCAATAATTGTTCCCTCAGGAATATTTTGGATAGCTATTCCTACTGCCAAAGCAAAGGCTAAAGCAAGGTTCATATTGTTATAATTAACTAATAAATTAGAGAAAATTACTCCTACTGCCATTCCTTCAGGAATGTTGTGTAAAGTTACTGCTAAAAGAAGCAATGACTTACTGTTTTTCTTTTTTACTGACGTTTTTACTTTACTCAGTAAGCGATTAAAGATCAATAGCACAACTACCCCAAGGACAAAACCGATCGCTGCAGGTAAAAAAGACAGTTTCCCTAAATAGCTCGATTTATCTATTGCTGGTATTATTAAAGACCAAATTGAAGCTGCAATCATAACTCCTGAAGCAAATCCTACAAATAGTCTTTCCATGTTAGGTTTTAAATTATTCTTAAGTAAAAAAACGAAAAAAGCCCCCAACGCCGTACCAATAAATGGTATCATAATACCAATAAAAACTGTTAAGTTGATACTTATGCTCACACCTCCTCTTTACTATTTTATTCTATGAAAGAAAAAGTGTTTGGTTCGGGACTTATACCTATTCTGTTCTTAAAGCTTCAACTGGGTTTTTCTTACTTGCCATTTTAGCAGGAATGAAACCACCAATTAAAGTTATACTAATGCTAATTAAAATCATTATTAGAGCATGAATAGGATTTAGTTTGGCAACATTGCTTAAATTAGTTAACTGTTCCAAAAGAACGTTGATTGGCACTGTTAAAGCTAAGGCAATTAAAATACCGATTAGACCTGAGGTTAGACCTATTAAGAAAGTTTCAGCATTAAAAACACGAGAAATATCTTTCTTTCTAGCTCCTAAACTCCTTAAAATACCAATTTCTTTAGTTCTTTCTAAAACAGAAATATAGGTTATTATACCAATCATTATTGCCGATACAATTAAACTTACACCACTAAAGGCAATTAAAACGTAAGTTATGGCATCCATAATCCCACTTGATGTATCTACTACTGTTTTTGCCATATCATTATAGATTATTTGATCTTCTTCATCTTTATCACGATTATAATTATCTAAATATTCAATAATACTTTCTTTGGTTGCAAAATCTTTTGGATAAATTGCCATTAAAACAGGCAATGATTCGCTTCCAAGATATAGTAAAGTATCATTTTTTTCTTGTTCATCTTGAAACTTCTCTCCGGTTAAGATGTTATAGTCCACTTCTTTTTGAGCTTGGACAATAAGAGAATCTTCATTATCTTTTATATAATCTTCTAGGAAAGCATCTTGGTAGTAGATAGCTCCAGATCCTCCCATACCAGCTAATTCACTTATTTGTGCTAGTTGATTGTCTTGTTTAGTTCTTATTATTCCCACAATTTTTAAAGTTTTGACATCTTCGGAAGAAGCATCGCTAATAATGTTATTAAAATCACTATTAATACGATAATAATCCCCTAAATTTGTATAATAAAGATCATTATTTACAACTTTTATTTCTGTACCAATGACATCTTCATAAGATAACTCTTGTTCGTCGAATCCTAAACTTTTTAAAATAGTGTCATCTACTCTATTTTTTGAGTCTAAAGCAAGAAGAACATCAGTCTTTTCTTGTGGTAAGCTACCACTTAAAAGATCATAATTAGTATTAAGATATTCTTCTAAATTGTTAATTGGTAGAGTCTGCATATTTAAATTACTAGAAGATACAGGCACATAATTACCATCAATCTCTTTTAAAAGATTAAGATTGGTAGCTCGCATATAAGTAATACCTTCAGTAAGATTATAATCGATAGCTTCAATATAATCTTTATATTCTTTGGTTATTTTATTCTCATGGATTAAGGTATTATCTTCTACATTGTAAGCATAGATCTTGTCTTCTAAAGAAGTTGTCTCTTCTAGATTTTCCATTAAGTCTTCAGTAGTTAGAACCATGCTCTCACGACTGATTAAAACTGGAAAAGAAGATAATGTATCCCGTTCAAAAATATCAATTTGTTCATCGAAGCCGTTAGATAAAGACAAAATTAAAGTTATACCAATTATGCCAATTGATGAGGCAAAAGCTGTTAAAAGAGTTCGCCCCTTTTTAGTTCTGATATTGTTAAATGAAAGTTTTAAGGCTTGCCAAAAACTCATCGCTGTCTTGCGAAAATTAATTTTATCTTTACGAGAAGCAACTGTTACAGGATTGGTATCATTAGTTAAAACGCCATCCTTTAAAGTTATAATTCTAGTAGAGTACTCTTTGGCTAGTTCTTCGTTATGCGTTACCATGATAACTAGTTTTTCTTTAGCTATTTCTTTGATAAGTTGCATAATTTGATCACTGGTTTTAGAGTCTAAGGCTCCAGTTGGCTCATCGGCTAAAATGATCTCAGGATCGTTTACCAAAGCTCTTGCAATAGCTACCCTTTGCATCTGACCCCCAGAAAGTTGATTAGGCTTCTTGTTGGCGTGATCTTTTAATCCTACTTTTTCTAAGGCACTTAAAGCTTTAAGCTTTTTTTCTTTTCCTTTTACTCCAGATAAAGTCATAGCCATCATCACATTATCTAAAATAGAAAGATGACTTATCAAATTGTAACTTTGAAAGATAAAACCGATACAAGAATTACGGTAAGAATCCCAATCTTTATCTTTAAATTTACTAGTAGATCTATTATTGATTATAAGGTCGCCACTATCATAGCGATCAAGACCTCCAATAATATTTAAAAGAGTTGTTTTACCACTACCTGATGGTCCTAATATCGAAACAAATTCATTCTTTCTAAATATGATCGAAACATTTTTTAGCACTTCTTGCGTAAAGTCCGCCGTACGATAACTTTTACATACTTTTTTAATTTCTAACATTATAATCTCCTTTGCTGTACATAATATTATACCATGTTCACAAAAACATTCCTAAATTTTGGCTATTTTTCACAAAACTTTTACATAAGATGTAAAGAGATGATATTATGCCAAAGTTAAAATATATACCTATCTTTTTTCTAACGTTTGTTTATTTTTACCTAATACCTATCCAAGTTAATGCCAAATACTACGCTCTATATGAAGAAGATGTTATAAAACAGGAAATTAGAAGTATGAATCATGTTGCTATTATT
>USBW01000121.1 GCA_900553045.1 uncultured Mycoplasmatota bacterium
AATCCTCCTTAATTATCTTTAATTTTATCACATAACAGAACCAAATGTAAAATAAATTTTACATATCTTAAATCACGTCTTTTTAAATTATCTACTTCATGAGTAAAATCATATTACTCCTTGCTATTTTTTCTTACAATAAGAATTTTCAGTATATAAAAAAAGAAAGATTGCTCTTTCAAAAACTATTTAATAAATGTTCCGTCATAATCTTTATTAATAAAATTAGTAAGTGATCCTGTCTTGGCACTATATAGATATAAAGGAATTTTATGTTTCGCTAAAAGTGTGATAGCCTCAAAATCAATAACAGAATTATTAATTGCTCTAGCACCAAGGTCAAAAAATTCAGCAAAACTTAAATTAGTAAATTTTTTAGCTTCGGGATTGCTTTGAGGGTCACAATCATAGACTCCATCAACATTTTTGGCCATTAAAATAAGATCAGCTTTTAACTCAATTGCTCTTTTAACTGTAACTAGATCCGTTGAATAATCAACCAACCCTACTCCTCCTGCTAATAAAACGACAAAGCCCTGCTCTAAATCTTTTAAAACTTCATTATAATCATACATTTTGGCTATACCAGCCACCTCAAAAGCACAATAAAACTTTGCTTTTACTCCTTTGCTTTGCAAATAATCAGTCAAAGCTAAAGTATTTATTAAAGTTGAAAGCATTCCTATCTGATCCATTCTGATGCTCGAAATACCAATATTATTGCGTCCTCTAAATAAATTGCCACCACCTACTGTAATAATTAACTGACTATCCTTTAATAGCTCTACATCCTCATAAACTTTTTCTAACATTGTACTAGCAATAGCTTTATCGCCTTCTTTTAAAGCTTCGCCACTAACTTTCATCACAATTCGTTTTTCGTGCATTTTTCCCTCCAAAAAAAATTCAAGAAATAACTTCTTGAATTAATTGTAATTAGTACTTCTTACTTCCATGTAACTTCTTGGATGTTGACATACTGGACAAACGTCCTTAGCGTCTTTTCCAATATAGACATGGCCACAGTTACGACAGATCCAAATCTTATCTTCATCTTTATGGAAAACACGATCATCTTTAACATTTTGTAAAAGTGTTAAATATCTTTCCTCATGTTCTTTTTCAATTTTAGCTACTTCTTCAAAAAGATAAGCTATTCTTGTAAATCCCTCTTCTTTTGCTTCTTCAGCAAACTTTTTATACATATCTGTCCACTCATAGTTTTCACCATTAGCAGCATCTTGTAAATTTTCTAAAGTATCTGGAACTTCGCCACCATGTAATTCTTTAAACCACATCTTAGCGTGCTCTTTTTCATTATTAGCAGTTTCTTCAAAGATAGCAGCTATTTGTTCATAACCATCTTTTCTAGCTTTTGAAGCATAATAAGTATACTTATTTCTTGCTTGTGATTCACCTGCAAAAGCTGTCATTAAATTTTGTTCTGTTTTACTTCCTTTTAATTCCATAGTAACCTCCTTCAAAAGAATGTCTAAAACATTCCTGTATTCATTATAGCATCATTATTAAGTATAATCAAACGTAAAATAGTAAAATTATCTACCAACTAAGCAAATAATAAAAAAGACGGAATTTTCCGTCTTAATTAAATATTTTCTTTTTTGAATAAATAAGTGTTGCCCCTAATGCAAGAGTTGCTAAAGAGCAAATACTAACATATGTTAAAATGTTGTCTGCTGTCTCAGGATTTTCTACATCTGTTACTTTGACAAGTTTAGCCATAGCATTTTCTAATTGTTCTACCATATCATCAATTTTAGCCTGTTCATCTTTAGTAAAAGATAATTGATCTAGTTCTTGGATAATCTTATCAAGTGTCTCTTCAAATTCTTTAAATGACTCACTTGTATAAGCATTCTTATCTAAATTATCAATTTTTTCTGCGATGGCTAACAATTCTGTTAGATCTGCTTTTTCTTTAATAGTTACAGTACCATCTTCATTTTCCACAAATACTAAGTTATCATCTTGTGGTAAAACAACTTCTGCACCTTCTGGAACATCAATAACTGTATCAACTTTAGCATCAGTTAAAGTGAGAACTGCTCCTTTTTTAGCATACTTAACAGCATCAGTTGTTGCAGTTACCTCACCATTAATGTTGATATCTTCAACTGCAACACTAGCAAAACCAATACCTTCATTAACAAATGAAGCAGTATTATTAAAAGTTCCGCCACTAATTTCAACTGGAGTAGTTACTGGATTAGTAGCACTTACTTCAATTGCGTGCTCAGCATTAAAGGTTCCACCAGTAATAACAAGCTTACCAATATCATTGCTATTTGCACCATAGCTACCAACAAAAATATTAGTTTTATCATTACCAGTTGGAGTTTCAAATACACCACCATTAATAGTAGCTTCATTCCAGTTCATTAATGATACTTGAACTGTATTTTTAAAAGTTCCATCATTAATAACTAATCTACCATTATCATCATTTTTAACAGTATTTAGTCCACCGTCAAACATACCACCATTAATTGTCAATGTAGGATACAATTCGTTAGTACCTTCAACATAGCCTTCTCTTTCATTACTACTTGTAAAGTTATAATAACCATTATCAATTAAACTAGAATGAGTACTTGTACTTTTAATAGTTCCACCATTAATTGTCATAGTACCATGATTCAAAATTACATAATAATCATTACTATTTTCATTTTTAGTAGCCTGTAATGTTCCACTTTCAATAGTAACTGTACCATTATTAAACAATGCTGCCTTTCCTAAAGTTGTGTTAGTAATAGTACCATTACCTTTAATTGTTAAAGTAGCACCTTTCTCAACACGAATAGTATCAGCATTAGTACCATTAGTCAAAGTATATTCTCCTAGATCAAGAGTAAGATTTTGACCAGCAGTAACTACAAATGCGTCATCTAAAGTGACATCTTCAGTCAAAGTAATTGTATTATTACTTGGCTCTGGTAAAGTTGTCGCAGCACTTGCCATACTAGGTATAAGTAATAAAGTAAAACTTACGACACTCATCAATAGCATTCTTATATTTTTCATATTCTTCCTCCTTGGCTACTATTATAAATTAATGTAGAAATTTGTCAATAATAAATTATTTAATATTTGCCAATTTTAATACAAAATTCCAAAAAAAAATCGTATCGAAATACGAAAAACATAAAATTAGAGCGATTGATTAAGTTATTTACAACTTTTCCATCACGATTAGGAATTAATACATATGGTATCAACTTCTATAAATATTTTAGTTAATTGACATTAAAAAGTAAAATATTATATAATTCATATAGAGGTTAGAATATGGAAAGAAAAAGAATCGAAATTGAAGCAAAATTCCCTTTACATAACAAAAA
>USBW01000122.1 GCA_900553045.1 uncultured Mycoplasmatota bacterium
TTTTCAATGTCTTTTTTAGTGATCTTACTAAGATTTAATTCTTTTAGTTTAGCTAATTCATTTTTAATGCGAAAATAATTATTATGACAGTACTCTTTTAAAAGTTCCAAAGCTAAAGGATCTATCTTTACTTCTTTTTTAATATAGCTATCTAAGTCTTTATCACTTACAGTAACTACCTTACTGTTCTTTTTGACCTCTTTAACAATTTTTCTTCGCTCGTCAGTCGTATAATCTATCAAAATCAAGACGTTTTCTGAAGGGTTTGAAAGATATTTTTCTAAAGCTTGCTCATCATCTATCTTTAACAAATTATAGACGATCACTGCTTTTTTAGAGGCAAATAAATCATAGGTATTAAGATCTATAAGCGCTTCTTTAATAGAATCTTCCTCTAAATTATAACTGCTAAAAGAAGAAGTGATCCCTTCTTCTTCTAAGATTTCTTTTATTTTTTTCTTAACTAGTGACTCTTCACCTACAACATAATAAATCATAACTAACACCTTAGTTAATTATACTAAATTTTGATAATATTTTTAAGCTTTTTAATTACTTTTTTCTCAATTCTTGAAATATAAGACTGACTGATCTTCATTTTTTTAGCGACATCTTTCTGAGTCAGCTCCTGTCTGCCATTAAGACCGTAACGCAAATTCATGATCTCCTGATCACGCTTGTTTAGTTTGACTAGCTCATCCATCAAAATTTTTTTATCCATTTCCTCATCAAGTGGCCTAGTTACAATATCTTTATCCGTTCCTAAAATATCTTCAAGGTGCAATTCATTACCATCAGCATCGAAACTTAAGCTATCCTCAAACGAGATGTCGGCCTTAGTCTTTTTATTTTTTCTAAGATACATCAAAATTTCGTTATCAATACATCTAGAACAGTAAGTTGCTAGCTTAATATTCTTTTCTTTAGAGAAAGTATTAATACCTTTTATTAGGCCAATTGAACCAATACTTACTAAATCTTCTAAATCAATATTAGTGTTTTCATATTTTTTAGCTAGAAAGACCACCAAACGTAAATTGTGTTCAATAAGTTTATTTCTTGCTTCTTCATCGCCCTGTTCTTTTCTTTTAATATATTCATCTTCCTCTTCTTTGGATAAAGGCGGTGGCAAAATATCAGTGGCCCCTACATAAAATATTTTTTTACTATCAAAAAGCAACGAAATTAAATATAAAATTGTCATCTTATCCCTCCACTATTTTATTGTGCAAAATTAAATCTGCTCCTTCTACTTCAAATTTTTCTTTAGCTACGCCAATTAAAACATTTTCTTTATAACCGATCCCGTGAATATAAATCTTATCAATAATGTAACATTTTAATAGCCCTGTACTATTTAATGTTTCAAACGGAACAAATATGCTCTTCGGCGAAGTAATAGCAACATTTTTATTGGCGATAATAATCGGTCGATGAAAATATGGGTCATATAATTTATTACCAGTATCTAGATAGCCATTAAGCTTTAAAACTTGATTAGCTAAGAAGACATCGACTTGATAGTAACATGCAATATCCCTTTTATGCCTTTTCTCAACTAAACCATAGATCAAGATCACCAAAGCTGATATCAAAAGTAGAATAAGTAAACTAATTGGTTTACTATCGTTAAAGAAAAGCATTCCAACGTGTTTATAACTTACTTCGATTTCAATAAAGTATAGACTGCCTCCTAGGATAATACTTAAAATCATTAAATAAAGCAAGTTAAAAAAGGTGTAGCGATAATCTTTGTAAGAAAAAGCGATCAACATCATTAAAAGTCCAGAGATAATCTTTAAAAAGAAAAATAAAATTCCATTGATATTCAAAAAGACCATAAATGATGAAAAGGCGCCAAATAAGGCAGCGAAAGTTATTTTAGCTTTGGAAGTATTGCGTTTTAGGACTAGACTCACTCCCAGTATTAAAATAAGATCGAAAAAAAAGTTGACAAAAAAAACATAATCTAGATATATCTTCATATTAACACCATTTTAATTATAGAAAACATATCTTAAAAATTATGTCTTAAAAACTTATTTTAAATTTTTTTGTGCTTTAACCCAATCTTTGAACTCAGCACCACGATCTTCAGCTTGTTTATACTGATCCCAAGAAGCAGCAGCTGGCGATAATAAGACTACGTCACCTGGACTTGCCAAATCGAAAACATAAGATAAAGCCTCAAGTTGCGTATTATAAGCATAAGTAGGAATATTTTGTTTTTTACCAAACTCTAAAACTCGTTCTTTGGTACTGCCAATAGCTAAAATAGCTTTAGTGTTCTTAAGATACGGAATTAAGTCAGCAAAATTTTGATTGCGTTCATAGCCACCTAAGATAAGAATGGTTGGTCTATTAAAACTTGCAAGTGCAATTTGAGTACATTTGATATTAGTAGCTTCGGTATCATTATAAAAATCAACCCCGTTAATAGTATCTACATACTCAAGACGATGTTCCACGCCTTTAAATGTCGTCAAGACTTTCTTGATACTGGCATCATCTACTCCTACTTCTTTCACAGCTAAGATAGCAGCCATAATATTTTGATAATTATGTTCGCCAATTAATTTAATATCTTTTAAAGCGATAACTGGTTTTTCATTAACATAGATAGTTTTATCAGTAATATGAGCAGTCGCTTTTTGATTTTTTAAGGAAAAGAAACGCTTTTTCGCTTTAGCCCTTCTTTTGGCTTCGTCTAATTCTTGACAATCGTCATTAATAATTACAACATCTTCACTAGTCTGATTTTGCATTATGCGCATTTTTACTTCTTTATAATGTTCATAAGTTTTCATAAACTCTAAATGAGCTATGTCTATATTAGTTAAAACAGCAATATTAGGTTTATAAGTATCAATATTTTCTAATTGTTGACAAGATGTTTCGACGACAACGATATCCCCTCGTTTAATTTTTCCTATAAAATCACACAAAGGATAGCCAATGTTACCTGCTAGATAAACTTGACGATTACTTGCTTTGATCATTTCGTATATTAAAGTTGTCGTAGTAGTTTTACCATTAGTGCCGGTAATACCAATTAAAGTTACTCCTTCTTTAGGCATAAGTTGATAGGCTAGCTCTAACTCATTAATTACTGGTATCCCTAGTTCTTTGGCTTTTAAAACATAGGGATGATCTATGGCAATACCTGGGTTTTTAATGATATAGTCAACCTCGCTATTTACAAGTTCTATAGGATTATCTCCTAGTACTAAATCAACATCTAAGTTCTCTAATTCCTGTAAAACTTTTGGATCCAACTCTTCTTTAGATTTTTTCTCGGTTAAAATAACTTGATTCTTTTTCTTGGCAGATGCTAGTACTTTTGCTGC
>USBW01000123.1 GCA_900553045.1 uncultured Mycoplasmatota bacterium
CAGCCACACTTTTAGAAAAAATTGAAATCAATGATTAAAAAACCTCTTGGAAGTAACTTTCCAAAAGGTCTTTTTCTTATCCTTGATTTATTTCTTGTAAGATCTTAGCAATCGTCTCATCTTCTTCATGCTCTTTATTTTGTAAGTATTCCAAGGAGTCTTTTTTAGCTTGTAATAAAATTTTATAATCTTGTTTCATATCAGCAATTTTAAAAGTCATATCACCACTTTGTTT
Organism: uncultured Mycoplasmatota bacterium; assembly: GCA_900553045.1. Classification (GTDB taxonomy): domain Bacteria; phylum Bacillota_I; class Bacilli_A; order RF39; family UBA660; genus UMGS1572. Next base: position 236 of record USBW01000123.1, read on the forward strand.
AGTACCGAACAAGTCACCATGCCCACGAAGGCGAAAATCTTCTTCACTGATCTGGAAGCCATCATTAGTTTTAGTCATTACTTCTAAACGTTCTGAATCACTATCACTAATTAGAATACAACTTGATTGTAAACTGCTGCGACCTACTCGACCACGTAACTGATGCAAGGTAGCAAGACCAAACCTATTAGCATCAAAAATGACAATCATGGTGGTATTAGGAACATCTACTCCTACTTCGATCACTGTCGTGCTTATCAAAATAGAAATCTTATTTTCCTTGAACTCTTCCATAATTTTATCTTTGTCAGCTTGACGTAACTTGCCATGGATAACTCCTATTTTACACTTTTCGCCAAAAGCTAGTTCCATTTTATCTTTTAAATTTTCCACGGTCGTCAGATCAAGACTTTCACTTTCCTCGATCAAAGGAGAGATGACATAAATCTGATGTTTAGCTTTTATCTCTTCATACATCATTTGTAAAACTTCTTTTATCTCACTACTATTTTTTAAATAAGTGTTAATCTTCTTACGACCCTTAGGCAAAGTATTAATAGTAGAAATATCCATATCACCATAAATAGTTAAAGCATAAGTTCGCGGAATTGGTGTAGCACTCATAAATAAGACATCAGGCATATTACCTTTATTCATCAGATTGCTGCGTTGTAACACACCAAAACGATGTTGTTCATCAGTAATAACCAAACCTAAATTTTGGTATTCGACATCATCTTGAATTAAAGCATGAGTCCCGACCACAATATTGATACTGCCGTCTTTAAGCCCTTCATGAATACGATCTTTTTCTTTCTTACTTAAAGAACCTACCAACAGTTCAACTTTGATACTAGCATCGTTTAAAGTCTTAACAATCGTTTTAAAATGTTGGCTCGCTAAGATTTCTGTAGGCACCATCATGGCACTTTGGTAACCACTTAAATAATTGGCATACATAGCTAAAATAGCAATGACAGTCTTGCCACTTCCAACATCACCTTGCAAAAGGCGATTCATTTTGCGTTTAGACTTTAAGTCTTCAAGGATCTCGTCTAAAACTTTTAACTGATCTTTAGTCAGTTCATAGGGTAAAGACTTGATTTTAGTCTGAAGCAAACTTTCATCAAAGTTCTTAGCTTGACCATTCTTTTCTTTCTTATTACGCAATTTTAAATAATTTATCTTCATCATATAAGCAAATAACTCTTCGTACTTAAGTCTTATCTGGGCTCGCTTTAACTTATCGATAGTAGTAGGATTATGCACAATATTTAAAGCTGTCTTCTTATTTAAAAAATCATATTTTATTGTTAAATACTTAGGAATGTAATCTTCAATCTCGTTACTATATTGCATAAGAGCAGTATTGATAAAAGTTGAGATATTCTTGCTGTTTAAACCTGTTGTCCCATGGTAGATGCTTTCAATCTTCTCACCTTTTGGTAAAAGTCCCATTCTTATTTCTTTAGCTTGAATAATATTTTTTTGTTTTTCAAACTTACCAATGACTGTAATTGAAGTCCCGACCAATAAAGACTTTTTTAAAAAAGCTCTATTAAAGATCGAAACACCTACTACTAAGCCATCACTAGTAACTAATCTAATATTCATTTTATTAAGATTACCTTTTAATCTAATTAAAATAGGAACTGAGTCAACTTTTCCATCGACAATGACCCTGTCATCTTCCTTAGCTTCCTTTAAATTACTTCGTTTAATAATATCATAACGATAAGGATAATGTGCCACTAAATCTTCAACTGTTTTGATATTTAACTTTTCAAATAACATTTTATTTCTAGGGCCTAAGCCATTTACTTTATCTATACTAATCATAATTACACCCCGACCTCATTTAACTCAAATTATACCATAAAAACAAAATTTTTAAAAGCAAAAATTACAACAAAAAAATATTTCACCGATCCTTTTAAGATCTTAGTGAAATATCCTTTTAAACTTTAAAAATCACAATTGCCTGGCGTTCTTGGGAAAGGTATGACATCTCTTATATTCTCAACTCCCGTAAGATAAATAAGCAATCTTTCAAAACCCATTCCAAATCCTGAGTGAACACAACCACCATACTGTCTTAATTTTAAATACCAAGAAACTGGATCTTCTAAAACATCCATTTCTTTCATTCTTTCAACTAATTTATCATAGTCTTCTTCACGCTGTGATCCGCCCATTAGCTCCCCTGCTCCTGGGACTTCTAGATCAACAGCTGCAACTGTTTTATTATCAGGGTTAGTCTTCATGTACCAAGCCTTGATATCTTTAGGCCAATCTGTAATAAAAACTGGACCATTAAAATATTCAGTAATATATTTTTCGTGTTCTTTTGCGATATCTTCACTATATTGAGGTTCAAACTCCCATGTTCTATTGGCCTTTTTCAAAATATCAATCACATCATGATGGCTAATCCTTACAAATTTGCTATTTAACAAATTCTGAAGTTTTGTCTTTAACCCTTTTTCAACAAATTGATCACAAAAAGTAATTTCTTCTTTACACCTTTCCATTACAAATTTTACAATATATTTTAACATCTCTTCTTCAATATCCATTAATCCATTTAAATCACAAAAAGCCATTTCGGGTTCAATCATCCAAAATTCATTCGCATGCGTTTTAGTATTAGAATTTTCTGTTCTAAAAGTAGGCCCGAAAGTATATATATCAGAAAAAGCCATCGCAAAAGTTTCTCCATGTAATTGCCCTGAACCTGTAATAAAGGCTTGTTTACCAAATAAATCTTTGGAAAAATCAACGCTTCCTTCCTTGTTAAATGGCAATTTATTTACATTTAAAGTTGTAATTTTAAACATTTGATCAGAACCTTCACAGTCTGCACATGTAATAAGAGGAGTATGAACATATACATAACCTCTATCTTGAAAATACGAATGTATGGCATAAGCAGCCGTACTTCTTATTCTAAAAACAGCCGAAAAAAGATTGGTTCTCGGTCTTAAATGTGCAACTTCTCGTAAAAATTCTCTAGTATGTCTCTTAGGCTGAATTGGGTAATCCTCCGGACAATCTCCTAAAAGCTGAATTGTAATA
>USBW01000124.1 GCA_900553045.1 uncultured Mycoplasmatota bacterium
ATTTTAGATTTTAAGGAGTGTTAAGATGCGCGATAAACTAATTTCAATTACTTTTTTAATTTTTATATTTGCTTTTCCTATTTTATCTTTGATAAATAAAAGTGAAATTTCTTATAGTGAAAGAAGAACTTTAGCTACAATGCCAAACTTTAATTGGAATACAATTAAATCTAAACAATTCATGCAGAGTCTAGATAATTATGTCACTGATCATTTTTATAATCGTGAATGGTTTAGAAAGATTAAAGCCTCTTCCAATTTTTATTTGTTTGGCCATAAAACCTATAATGATTTATTTAAAAAGGATGAACATATTTTTAAACTTAATGATCTATCTTTGGAAGATGCTATCTCTTTTGCTAATAAGATCAAAATTTTATATGATAAATATTTAAAAGAGCTGGATCCTTATTTAGCGATTATTCCTGATAAACTTTATTATTTAAATAATGATGAGTATTTACTTCCGGATTATGATACCTTTTATGAAACTTTGCAAGATGAGTTACCATTCTTTGAATTTATTGAACTTCGCGATGTTTTAGATCTTGATAGCTATTATTATACTGACCCACATTGGCGTCAAGAAAAATTATTTTCAGTTTTAGAAAAGTTATCTTTAACTATGAATTTTGAAATTGCTGATTATCCCGATTTAGTTGAAAGTTTTCCTGATTTTTATGGTGCTTACTATGGTCAATTAGGTTTGGGTGGTGAAAGCGAAGAACTAATTTATTTAGATAGTGATCTTTTTGGCAAAGTAAAGGTTAACTATTTGGATAGTTCAGTTGAAACTATTTATAATCCTGATAAAATTAATACAATCGATCCTTATGAGGTCTATCTTAATGGTGCTACTTCTTATGTTACTATTGAAAATCCTCTTAGCAATAATGATAAAGAGCTTATAATTTTTAGAGATTCTTATGCGAGTAGTCTTACTCCTTTATTGGTTGCTTCTTATAAAAAAATCACTTTAATTGATTTACGTTATTTAGATATTTCTTATTTAGATAGTACTCCTTTTATCGGTATATTAAATTCTTCTAAAAATAAAGATAAAGATGTTGATGTTTTACTTTTATACAGTACTTTAATTATAGAAAATCATGAAACTTTAAAAATAAGGTAGGTATGGCAGTCCCTTTTAGTTAATATTATGGCAGGAGGGAATATGAAGATAAAAATAAGAGGTTATGAGCTTGACCCTTGGCAAGAAGAAGTAGTTTATGCTTCGGATAAATACACATTATTGTTGGCAGGAGCAGGTACTGGGAAAACATTTACAATTCTTGGGAAGATAAAATATTTAATTACTAGTTTAAATTATCAAGAAGAAGATATTTTGTGTATTTCTTTTACTAACATGGCTACTAAGCAATTAAAAGAAATGCTCGCTCAAGAAGGTTATCAAAAGATTTGTGTCTTAACTTTTCATAAACTTGCTTTATTATTTCTTAAAGATTTTAATTATTCATTTGTTGATAGTTCTAACCTTTTGGCTTTTATAATAGATGAATTTTTTAACTATCATGTATCTAATTATCCTCTTTTACAAAAAATGATTTTAAGACATTTTCATATTTTCTCCTTATCAAAAGTAAAAAGCTATCAGATGTTTTTAAAGAGTAAACATTATCTTAAAATGCAAAAATTAATTATTAAAATAATCCTACTTAATAAAAGTAATGCTAAAGGTTTTAGAGATTACTATAATAATATTGCTAAGTATGCTTCATCTAACTATCTTGTTGCTTATTTAACTTTAATAATTTACTACATTTATCAAGTAGAATGTGAAAGTGCAAATATGATCGATTTTGATGATATGTTATATCAGGCAATAGATAAGATCAAAACTAGTAAATTACGACTTTGGCGCTTTATTTTAGTAGATGAATTCCAAGATACTTCTTATTTGAGATTTCTTTTCTTAAAAGAGTTACTTGTCAAAAGTAAGGCAAAATTATTGGCAGTTGGTGATGATTATCAATCTATTTATCGCTTTACTGGCTGTGATCTTTCATTATTTTTAAACTTTTCTTCCTGGTTTGCTGAAGCATCTATTAAAAAGATTGAAAAAACTTATCGAAACTCTCAAGAATTAATAAATATCGCTTCTTCATTTATTATGAAAAATAAAAAACAGTTAAAAAAAGAACTTGTTTCTGATAAGCATCTTCAAAAACCGATCAAAATTGTTTTTACTTTTAATAAGAAAAGAGCTTTTGAAAAACTTGTAAATATAATTCCAGGGACTTTGTTGGTCTTAGGAAGAAATAATTTTGATATTTATTCCTTTTTAAATTCTAATTTTAGACTGGAAAATAATAAAATTGATTATTGCCGTGCAACTGATAAACTAATTTATTATTTAACTGTTCATAAAGCTAAGGGTTTAGAAGAGGATAATGTTTTAGTAATTAATAACGAAGATGCTCTTTATGGTTTTCCTAATCAAGTTGTTGATGCTAAAATACTTAAAGACTTCTATCCTCAGGACAACTTTTTATATGAAGAAGAAAGACGTCTTTTTTATGTTGCTCTTACAAGAACTAGGAATAATGTTTATTTGTTGACTACTTTTAATCCTTCCTGTTTTATTAAAGAATTGTTAAAAGATTATCCTTTGGAAATTGAGAAGATTTTCATTTAAAAAGCTTATAATATATGATAAAATTAATTATGAGGCGGTATTGTGGAAAATAAAGTTGCTTTAATTACCGGTTCTAGTAGAGGGCTAGGTAAAGAGATTGCTTTGGAGTTTGCTAAACAGGGATTTGATGTAGTCATTCATTGTTTGAAAGAACAACAGTTAGCTTATGATTTACAAAAGGAAATAGAAGAGAAGTTTAAAGTAAAAACTTTGGTAGTATTTGGTGATATTGCTAAAGAAGAAGAGGTTAGATCTTTCATTGATAAGATTTTTGCTCATTTTTCTAAAATTGATGTTTTAGTAAATAATGCGGCAATTAGTGATGATACTTTGCTAGAACTTAAAGATGAGAGTAGTTTTAATCGCGTGTTAGAAGTTAATTTAACTGGGAGTTTTTTGGTAACAAAGTATGTAGCAGAATCTATGTTAAAAAATAAGACGGGTAATATTATTTTTATAGCTTCGACTAATGGTTTAGATACTTATTATCCATATAGTATAGATTATGATGCTTCAAAAGCAGGAGTTATTTCTTTAATGCACAATTATGCTGTAAGTCTTGCACCCTATATAAGAGTCAATGCTGTTGCTCCAGGTTGGATCAATACTTCGATGAATAAAGATT
>USBW01000125.1 GCA_900553045.1 uncultured Mycoplasmatota bacterium
TACTAGTAATAAGTATAATAGCTTTAATTATCCTTAAAATATTTAATATTACTATCAATAAATTATATATAGTACCAATGCTTTTGACTTATCTATACTTTTTATCTTTTATTTTACAGCTTAAAAATAATCCTAAATTGTCTTACAATGTCAAAGATTCTTTAGTTTTCGCTTACTTTTTAGGTCTTTTAACGACTGTTTATTCTTTAATTAAAGAAAATTTCTATTTAGCTTTTTCAAAAGTTGACTGGCTAGACGTTTTCTTAAATCAAGCCTTCTTTTTAGTGGTAGGATTTTTCTTGTCACTGGGCTTAACTAAACTTTTTTATCGCAAAGGAGGAAAAAGATGAAAAAGACGATTTTAAATTACATTATTGGCGCCTTAATTATAGCAGGAGGAGTATTTTGTTTTATCAATCCCACTGGTGCTATCAGGGACCTTCTTAAATATACTGGTATTTTATTTGTCATAATTGGCACAGTAAAAATTATTTACTCCAGTATTAATAAAGATGCTTTTACAATTGGCAGTGGTGGCTTAATTGGAATTTTCTTCTTTATCGTGGGGCTTATTCTAATTACTACCAACTTTTTGACCATTAATTTTCTATCAATGTTAATAAGTATCTATTTAATAGGAACTGGCTTGTCGGCTTTGATTTACTGCTTTAAAGCTAAAAGTTACCTTAATAGTTACTTTATTGGCAACCTATTTAAATTAATTTTTGGAATTGCTTTATTAATAGCACCGATGATTAATGTAGTTATTACAGGAATAGGACTTGGTATAGTTCTAGTCATCTTTGGTCTAAGTTTTTTTGTAAAACCAAAAAATGACAGTAAAGTATACAGCGTCAAAGTAAAAAAAAGATAAAAAAAATGAAAAAAATGTAAAAAGCTAAAAAAGCTATTGAAGATGAGAATTTAAGTATGCTAAAATGATTTTGGTGATAAAAAATGGAATACAAAATAACGACGCATGATGAAAGAGAAACTATTGAGTTAGCTGAAAACTTTGAATCGGAAAAGTTTCCTAATATGGTTATTTGCTTAGATGGCGATTTAGGAAGTGGCAAGACGGTATTTACTAAAGGTTTTGCTAGTGCTTTAGGGATCGATGAGGTCATAACTTCGCCAACTTTTAATATTGTTAAAGAGTATTATGATGGAGAAATTCCACTTTTCCATATGGATGTTTATCGTTTGGATGAGGGTAATGTTGAAATAGATTTTAAAGAGTACTATGTTAAACATGGTGTTTGTATAATTGAATGGTCAGACTTGATCAAGGATGAGTTGCCTGATGAGAGGTTAGAGATCAAAATTAAAATAATTGATGAGGATACAAGACTATTTATTGTAAGACCAATTGGTAAAGTATATGAAGACTTATGTGAGGCTGTCTTATGATAAGTCTTTTTTTAGACACTTCCTCTAATTATTTGACTTTAGGTCTAATAAAAGACAATCAGGTCTTAAAAACAATTTATGAACTGCTTGCTAATAATCTATCGAAGATTACTTTGTCAAGAATCGACGAATTATTAAAAGAGTATAATTATCAAGCTAGCGATATTGACGAGATAGTCTGTGTGAGTGGCCCAGGATCTTTTACTGGCCTTAGAATAGGTATTACTATTGCTAAGACTTATGCTTACGGTTTAAATAAAAAACTTTATTCTGTTTCTAAGCTTTATGCAATGGCTTGTTCTATCAAAGACAAGGCTTATAAAGTACCAATTATCGATGCACGACATGGCCATGTTTATGGTGCAGTTTATGATGCTAATAACAATTTGATTTTAGAAGAACAATATATGGCTAAAGAAGCTCTACTTAAATTTGTTGAAGAACTAGCTAGTCCTAATTATGCCTATATTAGCGAGGAAGCGTTAGACTTTCCTAATTTAGTTAGTTACCAGCCAGATCTTGAAGAAATCTTTAAAGAAAGAAATTTTAAGGAAGAAGATTATATGCAGATGGTTCCTAATTACTTAAAAGATCCGGAAGCTTTTGAAAATTTACAAAAGAAGTTGGAAAATAAAGAATAATGTGTTAAAATAAAAGCCGTTAGAAGTTAGGTGATGTTTGGTGAAAGATGTCTATATTTTAGGAATTGAATCTAGTTGTGATGAGACTAGTGCTTCAGTTGTCAAAAATGGCAAAGAAGAACTTAGTACTGTAATTTTAAGTCAGATCGATATTCATACTTTATATGGTGGTGTAGTACCAGAGATCGCTAGTAGAAATCACGTCAAAGACATTACTTTTGTTATTAATAAAGCTTTAGAAGATGCTAAAGTGACTATGCAAGAGATCGATGCTGTTGCTGTAACTTATGGCCCAGGTCTTATAGGATCACTTTTAGTAGGCTTAGAAGCAGCCAAGACTTTAGCTTATGTTAATAACAAACCTCTTATCCCAGTGCATCATATAAGAGGACATATTTATGCTAATAATATTGAACATGGTCTAAATTTTCCGCTTTTAGCTTTAATTATTAGTGGTGGTCATACGGATTTAATTTACATGCAAGATCATCATAATTTTAAAAAAGTGGCAACTACTTTAGATGATGCAGTAGGGGAGTGTTACGATAAAGTAGCAAGAGTAATAGGACTTGCTTATCCTGGAGGACCTAAAGTAGATAAGTTAGCTAAAGAAGGTGCGATAACTTATAATTTGCCTTTACCACTTAAAGATGATAGTGAACATTTCAGTTTCAGTGGTCTTAAAAGTGCTGTCATCAACTTAGTTCATAACGAAGAACAAAGAGGAAATACGATTAGAAAAGCAGACTTATGTGCTTCTTTTCAAGACGTTGTAGTAAAGACTCTTACTAGTAAAACTATGGAAGCTATGCAAAAATATCAGGTCAATAACTTGATTTTGGCAGGTGGGGTAGCTGCTAATAGCGGCATTCGCAAGGCCTTTACTGATCTTTCTTTGAAGTATGGGTTCAATTTTTCTTATCCGAGCATAAAATATTGTACAGATAATGCTACTATGATCGCTGCAGCGGCTTATTATTTGTACAAAAATGAGCATTTTGCGCCTTTAACACTTAATGCTGTCTCCAGTGAAGAACTAAAATAGCAAAAAAGATGCAAAAAATTACAATTTTATCTTGAAATCTTTTAAGGAATAGTGTAATATTAATATTGCTTAAGTTCTAAATGGGCTTGTAGCTCAGCTGGTTAGAGCGCACGCCTGATAAGCGTGAGGTCG
>USBW01000126.1 GCA_900553045.1 uncultured Mycoplasmatota bacterium
TAAATATTTCTAATTTATGAGTAAAAGTTTGAAAATAACTTAATTACTCGCACCATTAGTTAGTTTGTTCATTATTGCAATTGAACTTAATTAAATAGAGTCAATCAAATGATTGATTTTTTTTAAAATAATAAATAATTTTCAGAAACTATATTACTAATCTTGAGTCTTGCAAAAAAAGTTTTAGATGGCTATAATTAAAAATATGGAGTATATAATAAGGAGGGAAAGAATGAAATTAAGACAAATGATAACTGCATTTGCTGTATTAGCTTTAGCGATCTTTGTAATACCTGCTTACGTTGATGCTAGTACGGACTTAGATGCAATGCTCGAGGGTAATGTTATTACTTTGACTAAAAATGTTACTTTAACAGAAAAGTATGTAATACCTGAGGGAACAACTCGCACAATTGATTTAAATGGCTATACTTTGACAGGACCTAGTGATAATTACACGATCGAAAACAAAGGAACATTAACAATTGTCGACAATGGTGCAACTAAAGGAAAAATAGTTGGTGTCGCTCCATCATCATCTAATATTAGAAATTTAGGAACACTTAAAGTCGATGGTGTTACTATAGAAAGTACTTTTATTTCTATTAAAAATGATTCTGAAGGTGAATTCTACGGTAACTTGACTGTTGAAAATTCTACAATAACATCAAACTATCAAGGAACTGATACTGGTGCTATAATGAACTGGGCTTCTGCTACTATTAACAACAGTACTATTTCTAATAGTGGAGTTGCTATTTATAGTACTAGTGGTGGAGATAGTGAAGACAATTTAAAAAATTCAACGATCACTATCAACAATAGTTCATTAACTGGTAGTAAATATGCTCTTTATTCAAGAAGAGATAACACTGTTCCTAATACAACATCAACTCAAAAAGTAACTGTTAATGGCGGTACGATCTCAGGAAGATTTTCTGCTGCTAGCAATGGGGGATCTGATGCTGCTATAACTGGTAATGTTAAAGTAGACAATACTACTAAGTACACTTTAAGTGATGTTTTAGGTAGAGCTTCTTCAGGTGCTAACGTTACTTTGACGACTGATTTAACAAATGAAAATATTACAGTTCCAGAAGGAGTAACCTTAACAATTGCTAAAGGAGCTACTTACAGAGTTTCTTCATCTAGAAGATTAACTGTAGAAGGTGATTTAGTAATCGAAGGAACTATAGATGCAGCTGCTTTAGTTGAAGATACTAATATTTATTTTGGGACTTTGGCTAATGCTGTTAAATTAATTGGTGATGGTCATAATGTAGTAGTTATGAAAGATGTAACTGAAAACACTATCACACCATATGCCAATAAAGATATTACTATTGATTTAAATGGCAATAGTGTAACTGCAAATGTTACTAATGTTGCTGGAACAACTCTTACTCTTAAGGATGCTAGTTTAGATGGTACCGGTAGTCTTGAAGGCGTCATCACTAATAATGGTACTTTAATTATTGAAAGTGGTAAATATTCAAGCTTACCTACAACCGATGCTGCTGCTACAACCACTATTAATGGAGGAACTTATCCTATCGCTTATAAGGATCAAGTAATAATTACTGAAGATCAAGAAATCGTCGAAAATGCTGATGGAACTTTCACTGTAAGATACAAAAAAGCTGACTATAGTGAAGTTGACAAAGCAATTGCAAAAGCAGAATCTTTAAATAAAGCAGATTATAAAGATTTCTCTTTAGTAGAAGCAGCTATTAATAATGTAGTAAGAGATAAAGATATCACTGAACAAGCAATAGTAGATGCTTATGCTCAAGCTATTTATGATGCAATTGCTAGTCTTGAACTTAAAGAGGAAGCTACTAACCCAAATACATCAGATAATATTATGATGTACGTTGTAACTGCTACAGTAGCAACAATTGGTATGGGAGCTACAATTATCTCAAGAAGAAGACACGCTTAAAAATACGTAATTTAATAATTTACTTAGAAAATGTTTATGGAAGCTGATTTCATAAACATTTTTTTTAAAAGAAAATTTATGTTTGTTGACGATCATAAAAAGTTGGTGATATACATTTAGAAAACGAAAAAGCTAGACATCTAAAAATAAAAGTTGGAAGTCTAGCAAATTAGAAAGCCCTAAATGTTAAAAATTATTTACGAGTATAACAGTGATCTTTAAAAAACTTTTTTTCATATTTATAAAATGGTTTTTGATAATCAGTAAATTGATAAGCCTGACTAAGTTTTTGTAAGACTTCAATAATTTTTTCTTCAGCAAAATCTTCCTTTTCAATTCCAGGAGTAAAGTTTTCTGAGATGTGATGTCCTATCTTTTTAGCTTTATCTGTTCCGAATAACAAATAATCTTTACTGAAGCTTCTGGCTTTTTTGCTATCTGGGTACTGATTTTTATTTCTAGTTATAGACCAAGTATTATCAATATAATAATATTTTCCATTTAGTAAAACGTAATTCCAAGCATGGTGCGATCCTGAGACAGAACGAGTATTGACATCCATGACAGGATTATTTAAAAGCAAGGTCGTTGCATTATGAACTGAACCCCGTTTCTTGGACATAGGAAACGAGGTTTTTGTATGAGCAAATTAAGTTATGAAGATAAAATAAATTTATATAATGATAGACAAAAAGGAATGAGTATAAATTCACTTGTATCCAAATATGGTATAAGACATGAAGGAATAGAATATTTAATTAGATTGATAAATAAGCATGGATTTGATGTATTAAGGACAGTTAAAATACTATTCTATTGAAGAAAAAGAAAGAATTGTAAATAGAGTTTTACTTAATAAAGAAGCATTAAATTCAGTGGCAATTGATGAAGGACTAGCTAGTAAAGGAATTCTTCAAACTTGGATTTCAAAATATAAAGAAAACGGGTATAATATAGTTGAACGGAAGCGAGGTCGTCCAACTATGAATAAAAAAGAAATAAAATCTAAAAAGAATGAAATACTTGAAGAAGAAAATGAGCGTTTAAAAAAAGAAAACTTATATTTAAAAGCGGAGCTAGAATACTCAAAAAAATTGAGAGCCGTTGTTCAAGCAAGGAAGAATCAACAACAGAAGAAAAAGTAACTGTTGTAAGTGAACTTCGGCTAACATATCCCTTAAGGATTCTTCTAAAAATATCAGGACTAGCTAAATCAGTATATTATTATACTTTATCTAAAAC
>USBW01000127.1 GCA_900553045.1 uncultured Mycoplasmatota bacterium
AGAAAAAGACCGAGGGTGAAAATGCAGAGCAGTCAGCAGAAAAGAAAGAAACAGAGAAGACAACAATCTACTATGTAACAGATGAACAGCAGCAGAGCCAGTATATCAATATGTTCAAAAAAGAGGGACTGGACGCAGTGATCTTGTCACATAATATTGATTCTCCATTTATTACTCAGATGGAGCAGAAGAACGAACATATCAAGTTCCAGAGAATCGATGCAGATCTGACTGATCACTTCAAAGAAGATGTATCTGAAGAAGAAAAAGAAGCATTCAAAGAAAAAACTGACAGTCTGGTTGAAATCTTCCGCAAAGCACTTGGCAATGACAAACTGGAAGTAAAAGTGGAAAAGATGAAAGATGAAAATGTGGCATCTATGATTACACTTTCCGAAGAATCACGCCGTATGCAGGAAATGATGAAGATGTATGGAATGTCAGGCATGGATCCGTCTATGTTCGGAACCAATGCAACCCTGATCCTGAATGCAAATCATCCGCTGGTTCAGTATGTAGTTGATCATAAGGGCAGCGAGAATACAAGTATTATCTGCAAACAGTTGTATGATCTGGCAATGCTGGCACATAAGCCATTGAATCCTGAAGAGATGACAGCGTTTGTAAAGAGAAGTAATGAGATTATGATGCTGCTTACGAAGTAAGTCTGGCAGAGAGTTGAAGTAAAGAAGACCATGCAGCTGTGGAAAGAGAAATCCATAGTTGCATGGTTTTTGTTTGTATTCTAGTATTCGCCTTCGATATTTTTGGATTTTAAGATGGATTTTACTTCGGTATCCCATTCTCTTTCGATGGACTTATCCATAGAAAAGGTTTTGAGGGAAGTGCCGGTGATGCATTGGAGGGTGCTTCCATCGTAGTGGAAATTGAGGTAGAGTCCCTGAATATCTTCCGGGCGGTAAGCGGTCAGGCCGTGGGCTGTCAGGAAGGCAGGAATCTGATCGTCCGGGAGAGCAAGGACAATCTTGAAGTTCAGAGGAGTGCGTTTGCCACGGATGATCTGGAAGCAGAAGTCACGGATCTTTTCCCAGCGGGAGTAAGTCTCTTCCAGTTTTTCGTCGAAGAAGTCTTCCTGGAGATAACCGCTTATGGTGAATTTGTTAAATGTAGTGAATTCTCCTTCGATAAAGAGAAATGTATCAAAAGTATCCTTTAAAAGAAGATGGGACATACAACTTTTGGCTGATAACTGGTATACGTTCATAAGGAATAACCTCCGGATAAAAATAAATGTAATCTGTATTATAGCACAAAAATTGATATAAATTGACATGGGAATGAAAAAACAGTAAAATAAGTTGAATATATATTTATCAACAAAAAGAAATGTAGAAGAGAGGAATTTTTTTGGAAATAGATAATAAAGAAAAATATATTAATAATTTAATTGGCAGGATAAATTATTGTTTACAAATTAATAAAAGTGATAAGTTTAAAGAATATATACAATTTTTAAAGAATCAAATAAACATAAATTGATTCTTTTTTAATATTATTAGAGTAGGTGAGACCATGAATACAGTAATACCTATGTTAGTATCTACTATTGCAGGATTATCTACTTTAATTGGAGCAACAACTATATTTTTCAAGGTCGATAAAAGTAAGTATAATAAATTTATTACTTTTTGTCTTGCTTTTTCAATTGCTATAATGATTGGTATAAGTATATTTGATCTTATACCTGAATCTTTTTTTCAATATTTCAGCGTTTATGGAATGTCCAAATCAATTATTTTACTTATTGTTGCTTTCTTAATAAGTTATATTTTTATAACAGTTTTAAGTATGATAATTAAAAAGGAAACTAAAAAAGAAGATTTATATCGTTTAGGAATTCTTAATATGATTGTTTTAATATTTCATAATATGCCGGAGGGAATTGCCACTTTTTTAAGTAGTTATCAAGATTTATCATTAGGTATTAAATTAGCTATAGCAATTATGCTTCATAATATTCCAGAAGGTATTAGTATTGCTGTGCCAATTTATTATTCGACCCGCAATAAAAAGTTAGCTTTTAGAAATGCTTTTATATCTGGAATGGCTGAACCATTAGGGGCATTGCTTGCTTTAGTTTTCTTGAAAAACTATATATCCGAAATGATGATTAGTATAATACTTATCATAGTAGCAGGATTGATGATTACATTATCTATTCAAGAATTACTACCAGAATCATTAAAATATAAGGAAAATAAAGCGTTATATTTAGGATTAGCAAGTGGGGCAGTGTTAGTACTTATTAATATGTTTTTACTATGACTTTCTTAATTATTGTTTACTTTCTAGATTGTTTGTGGTACACTAAATATGTATTAAATGAAGAACGCTTCATATAATAATATTAATCTACAATTATGTAGATGTTCTCGCTTGTAGATGGTGCGAGTAATAAATTATTCTACGTCGCAGATGTTCTCGCTTGTAGATGGTTGCGTGTAATAAATTATTCTACAGGTAAATAAAAGAGTATCTTATGGTACTCTTTTTTGATACAATTGTGATAGAGGAGGTGAGTTTAATGAAAATTGAAGAAGGATATTTATATCATATATCACAAGAATTTTTTGAACTAGTTGATGATCCAAATTTGCAAATTAACCATTCTGGCGTTCATAGTAGGCCATCGTATTTTTTAGTTAATGATGGAGATTTATTGTGGTTCATTCCTTTAAGCAGTAAAGTTTCCAAGTATAAAAAAATAATGAATGAAAAAAAATTTAAATATGGCAAGTGTAATACAATTTTAATAAGAAAAATTGCAAATAAAGAAAATGCAATATTAATTCAAAATGCCTTTCCAACATTACCAAAATTTCTTTCACATCCACATACAGTTAATGGAAAACCATATAGAGTTCCTAGTGGTATTCAAAAAGAGATTGAATTTAATTTTAGAAAATTATTTAATTTGAAATCGAGGGGCATTAATCTTTTTTTTACAAATATAGACAAGATAAGTGATATGATGTATAAAATATTAAATGATGAAAATAACAATTAGCTTTGTTTTTTCTACAATTTAGTTAACATAATATATATTATGATAAGTTTCTAATCTTTCTTTTTTTAACAACGTATAATCAATAAATAACAATTCCATACTATAAATAATGT
>USBW01000128.1 GCA_900553045.1 uncultured Mycoplasmatota bacterium
TATCTTTTAATTTGGCCAAAATATTTTGATAAAGTTTTTCAATAAAAAGTTTACGATTATCCTTTTTGGTAGTCAATTCTCCATATTTGATCAAAATCCTTTTTTGCACTGGTCTCACCTCTAGTAAGATATTCTAGCAAAGAAACGTAAAAAAATAAAGTAGCAACTCGCTACTTTAAAAAATTAATTGCAAAAGAATGGCAAACATGACAAAGATAAATAGAATGACTAAGGTTGTGGCAAAAACAATGACATTAGCAGAAGCAGCTGTTCTTTTTAAAATATTAACAAAATTAGGTTGGTAATCTTCTTCGTAATCAGGTTCTTCGACTACTAAGATCTCTGAGGCTTCCTCTTGTTCAACTTCTTTTAGTTTATTAAGCTTTAATCGCGTTATTAAAGTTTTCAACTCTTTTAAATACGCTTCTTTTTCTTCTAATGTGGCAAGATCTTTAAACTCACGAGAATTATTGCCAATTCTAATAGCTAGTTCATCCATACATGATATGATCTCTTCCGTTTTTTTCTCTGTTATTGTCTCTTGTTTAACTGATAGAGTGTCTTGTTCAATTATAGCATCAAGATTCATTTCAATAAAGAAAAGATAGTCTTTTAAAAAAGTTGGTAAATAAAAGAAATCTTTAATAGTGTATATTTCGTTTCTTATTTCATAGTAGGAAGTTTTGGCATCTATTTTATCCAAGCGATTATATGTATTCTTGGCTGGATCGAAGATCTTTTTTAAAACATTTATTTTCTCAACTATATAATCCTTGTCTAACGACATACTACCACTTCCTACTACCTAGTATAGTTAATTATAGCATTTTTGAAGAATTATTTAAAGATCTAAATTGTAATTTTTAGTTTTCTTTAAGAAAAAAACACGAGGAATTATCTCTCGTGTTATTTAACATTCTTCTCTTTTAGGAAGTCAAATACTTTTTTAATTTCTAGTTCGTAACCAATTATTTCTTTACTACCGTACATTTTGACAAACTCTTCTTCTTGCATGTTATATTTTTTACTCTGTTCTTTTATTTCTTGTTCAATTTCTTCTTTTTCTGCTTTGATGTTTTCTTTGTCTTTGATTGTATCAATAATGAAACGATATAAAATATGATTACGTGCCTCAGGACGCATCTGCTCTTCTAAGTCTTCAGGTTTTGACTTAGTTATTTCATAATATACGTCCATAGAAATACCTTGCATTCTCATCTGTTCTTCAAAGTGCTGTAACATGTGATGTATCTCTTCGTGAATCATTTCTTCAGGAATTTCTACGGTTGTCTCATCGGCTATTTTCTTTAAGATTTCATCGATTAAAGCATTTTCGTTTTCGCTAGTTTTGTTAGCTTCTAAGTTAGCTTTTATTTCTTTTTCTAGTTCTTCTTTAGTACTGACGCCTTCCATAGCTAGATCTTCAAAAAATTCTTTATCTAAAGTTCTTGCTTGACGTTCTTTAATCTCATTTACTTTAACCTTGAAAGTAACTTCTTTGCCTTTTAAATCTTCAGCTTGATAATTTTCTGGGAAGGTGACTTTAATTTCTTTTTCTTCGCCCTTCTTCATTCCAATAAGTTGTTCTTCAAAGCCAGGAATAAAGGTTCCACTACCAATTTCTAATGGATAGTTCTCTCCTTTGCCACCTTCAAAAGCAACTCCGTCTTTAAAGCCTTCAAAATCGATAATAGCAACGTTTTTGTCTTCAACGACACCCTCTTCTTTTAAAATCAATTCGCTGTATCGTTCAAGCATTTTTTTAATTTCATTATCAACCTCTTCTTGGCTAACACTATTATCTTTTTTAGGAATGTTTAAACCAGTATATTTTTTAATTGTCACTTCTGGTCTTGTAGTAATAACAAACTTTAGACTGACACCATTTTCATCTAGTTGTAAAATATCCACTCTTGGTTCAATGATTGGTTCATAGTTACCTTTTGTTAGTGCTTCTTGATAAGCTTTAGGTAAAATGACATCTAAAGCATCTCTATAAAGAGAATCTTTGCCTACTTTTTTGTAATATAGATCTTTTGGTACATTTCCTTTACGGAAACCGTCCATTTTAATATCTTTTTTTATCTTATCATAAGCTGTATCGATTGCTTTATCCCATTCTTCTTTAGAAAAGTTTACAACCTCTTCAAAAACATTTTTCTTAGTTTCATTTTTATCCATCTTCATCTCTCCGTTTCTCTTGTTATTATATATCATGTTTTAGTAAACAGCAAGCAAAATAATACTAGAAGATCAAAAATATTTAAACTTTAAAAAGCAAAAATTTTTTTTATTCTTGATTATTCGTATTTTGATTTACGTACTCTAAAGCAACCCAAACATAGTTGCCATTTTTATCTAACATAAATGTATAACGATATAGATCCATTTCTTGTAAATAATCTAAGTAATTATCTTGAGTTATTACGACATCAAGTCTATCATTATGATCAGTGTAGCTATAAGTTTCATTTTGAGAAGTTTCATTTTTAGTATAAGCGACATACTCGTAAAGCTCAATCATATTACCAACTTTTAAGGCTTTCTCAAAACTAGAGATTTTAGTAACATCAGGAGACTCTACTATACGTGAGCCATAAATTTCATAGCTATTGTTTTCTGGATTATACTCCCAATGTTTATCACAGTCATCAATACTATCATTGCTAAGATTTCTCTCGCCAAAGATCTCTTCATACTTTTCATTAAATTCGTCATATAAAACATACTGGCAATCTTTAGTGCTGCCATCAAGCTCATTTACAATACAATTTTCTTTAGTAAATGGAGCAATATTTCTAATTGTAAAAAGCATTTTTTCTTTGCTAGTAAGACGTTTTGTCTTTAAAATATTATCAGGATAATCCTCTAAGATAGAACATTGAACTGTCCCAATTTTTCCATCGACATAGCCAATTAATTTTTCCACTTCAGGATCAGTTAAAGACATTACTTCTGCTGGTAGATCAGGATTGTGGTAGCTACTGTTGTCATCAACGTATTCAACAAAAGCTTTAATTACAAAGATACCACCGGCTACTAAAATTAGACCAAAAATAGCTATTAAGATAGCCATAGCTATAAAACGGCTCTTTTTATTTTTATTTTTAGTTATTTCTCTTTCACGCATTTTA
>USBW01000129.1 GCA_900553045.1 uncultured Mycoplasmatota bacterium
TAAAGAAAAAGCTCATATTTTATTAGGCCGTTTTGCCGAGCCTAAAGAGGTAGCTAAAGTGGTTTATTTTTTAACAAGCGATGATGCAAGTTATATTAATAATACAGTTATACGAGTAGATGGAGGTAGTTTTAATGGATATTAAAAATTTATTTTTAGAAAGTGAAAATGAAGTAACAGAACAATTTAAGAAAATTGATGAGATTAAACGTTTTAATAGTGAAAAAGTTTTAAGAGCTTTTATTGATAATCAAGTTACTGAGGCTTGTTTTAACAGTACTACTGGTTATGGTTATAATGATTATGGTCGTGAAGTGATAGAAAAAGTCTATGCTGATATTTTTAAAACGGAAGATGCTTTAGTTCGTGTACAATTTGTTTCAGGGACACATGCTTTGTCGACGACTCTTTTTGCTCTTTTAAGACCTAATGATACTTTTTTAAGTATTTCTGGTCTTCCTTATGATACTCTTCATGAGGTTATTGGAATTGTTGATAATCCAAGTTCTTTGAAGTCTTATAATATTAACTTTGAAAAAATTGATTTAGTTGATAATGATTTTGATTATGAAAAAATTGAGCAGGCTTTACGCAGTAAAAAATATAAGCTTATCGAGATTCAACGTTCTAAAGGTTATTCTACTAGAAAGAGTCTTGCTATTTCTAAGTTAGAAAAAGTTATTTCCTTTATTAGAAATATTGATAAAGATGTTATTATTATGGTGGACAATTGTTATTGCGAGTTTGTTAATACTGTTGAACCAACTGAAGTTGGTGCTGATATTGTTGTGGGATCTTTAATAAAAAACTTAGGTGGGGGAATTGCTCCTAATGGCGCTTATGTAGTTGGCCGCAAAGATCTAGTTTCTTTAGTAGGAGAACGTTTAACTGCACCTGGTGAAGGTAAGGATGTTGGGCCAACTTTGGGTATTAATCGTTCTTTTTTACAAGGCTTATTTATGGCTCCTGAAGTAGTTGCTTCTTCCTTAAAAACAGCAGTTTTAACTAGTAGAGTTATGGAAAAATTAGGATATAATGTCGAGCCAAAATATGATGAAGAACGAGTTGATATTGTCCAAAATATTGTTTTCGGAAATCCTGATGATATGATTAGATACTGTCAGGGGATCCAACTTGCTTCGCCTATTGATTCTAATGCTTTACCAATTCCTTGGGATATGCCTGGCTATAAAGATCAAGTAATTATGGCTGCAGGAGCTTTTACTCAAGGTTCTTCTATTGAACTTTCTTGTGATGCTCCTGTAAGAACACCTTATATTGCTTATCAGCAAGGCGGTCTAACTTATGAATATGGTCGTTTAGGAGTAATTAAAGCAGTTAGTTATATGTTAGAACAAAAATAAGACGAGGTTAATATGGAATTCCTTGAGAGAATAGTTAATCCTAGTATTTTTGTTTGTAGTTATAGTTATAAAGAAGCAATTTTAAAAGAAATTAGTAAAAGAAATTTACTTTTGCCAATTAAATTTTTGACCTTTGATGATCTTTTAAAAATTTATTTCTTTTCTTATGACGAAAGGACTATTGCTTATTGCATGGAAAAATATAACTTAAAGTATGAAATAGCTCTTATGTATATCCAAAATTTATATTTTTTAAAAGAGGAAAATAGGCAGGGACCTTTAAAATTTCTTTTTGATTTAAAAGATGAGTTGTTATCCTTAGACCTTCTTTATTTTTCTAATAAAGACTTTTTAACTAAAAATGATATTTATTTTTTAGGATTTTCTTACTTTTCTAAAATTGAAGAATTTGTTATTAGTGAGCTTAAAAAAGATACAAATGTGTATTTCTATGATTTTTTAAATCCAGTTTTTGAGCCTAAAGTTTATGAAGCTTTAAACATTTCTTTAGAAGTCAGTTTTGTAATTTTGGAAATATGTAAATTGCTTGATGCTGGAGTAGCTTTGGATAAAATAAAATTAGTTAATCTTGATAGTGATTATGATTTTTATTTAAAAGAACTATGTACTTTGCATAATATACCTATTTCTTTTCCAACTTCTTTATATGGCTTAGAAATAGTCGCTGATTTTTTAAATCTTTACGATGAGTACTCTTTGGAAGAGGCAATTGCTTCTTTAGAAGAAAAGTATCCTAAAGATCAGGATCTAATTAATAAAATTATTAGTATTTGTAACAATTATGCTTTAATTGAGGATAAAGTCATAAAAAAAGAATTCTTAGTTAATAGTTTTAAACATATCAAACTAAAAACTGCTGATTCTTCTATTGCTGTTATCTCTTTACTTGATGATTATATCGAGCCTGATGATTATGTTTTCCTTCTAAACTTTAATCAGAATGCTATTCCTAAAATGCAGAAAGATGAAGATTATATTACTGACATTTTTAAAAGAGGTCAACTTCTTGATTTAACGGTTGAACTTAATAAAAAAATCAAAGAAGCAACTTTAAACAAAATAAAAAGCATTAAAAATTTAGTTATAACTTATAAACTTGCGACTCCTTTTAGAACCTTTTATCCTTCGAGTTTAAAAGAGTTTTTAACTCCTGCTATTGCAATTGATCTAGATTATCAGAATAGTTATTCTTTAACTTTTACTAAGTTAGAGTTAGCTAAAAAGTTAGATTACTTTTTAAAATATGGTGCCAAAGATGCTTCTTTAGAGCTATTAAATTCTAATATTTCTTCTATTAATTATCAAGATTATGATAATAAATATAAATTGTTAACTTATAATCTTGTAGAAACTAAGAGTTATAATCTTTCTTATTCTAGTATGGACAATTATTACAAGTGCCCTTTCCGTTATTATTTAGCTAATATATTGAATTTAGATATTTTTGAGGATAATTTTGCTGCATATTTAGGAAGTTTATTTCATTATGTGCTCCAATTTAATATTAAAGATAATATTGATATTGATACTTTAATTTCTAGATTTATTAAAGAGCATCAGGAGCTAAATGCCAAAGAGACCTTTTTCATAAGAAATTTGCGCAAGGAGTTAGAGTTTATTCTTGCTACTATCAAAGAACAGTATCAAGAGACAGAATTAACTTCTGCTTTGTATGAAAAACGAATGCTTATTCCTTTAAATAAGGATGCTAGTATCTGTTTTAAAGGTTTT